>CALVFA010000022.1 GCA_944326725.1 uncultured Elusimicrobiales bacterium
ATAGAATAAAGGAAATACTTGATTGTAAAAAGCAACCCCCCGCTTTTTTGAGCGGGGGGTTGCTTGAGTAAAGTTATTTCTCTTCTTGGGCTTTGAGCGTGGGGAAGAAAATAATTTCGCGTATGGAATCCTGCTGGGTGAGCAACATAACCATACGGTCTATGCCAATGCCCATGCCGCCGGTGGGGGGCATGCCTGATTCCAACGCTTCAATATAGTCGCCGTCTAAAATATCGGCGTTTTCAGCGTCTTCGCCCTGGGCTTTGGCTTTTTCAATAGCCTGGTCTTTGAGGCGCTGCAGCTGGTCGGCCGGGTCATTGAGCTCGGTATATGCGTTGCCCAATTCACTGCCATTGACGAAAACTTCAAAGCGCTCCACAATTTCCGGGTCGCCGGGTTTGGTTTTGCTAAACGGGCTGACTGCGGTGGGGTAATCCAGCGCGATGACGGGGCAGTTGTAGCCAGCCAGCAGCTTGGTTTCAAACAAGTCGTCAAAGAGTTTGCTGTCCGGGTCATTGGCGGAGAAAGAAATGCCCTGCTCCTTAGCCAGTTTGGCCAGCGGTTCGCGTTTGAATTGGCGGCCGTCTAACACGTCGTGAATGTCCTGACCGAATTTTTCTTTCCACGCTTGCGGAATATACAAGCGTTTGTACGGAGGCACCAGGTTGATTTCCTGCCCGCGGTACATCACTTTTTCTACGCCGATGGCTTTGGCGGCGTTGCCTAAAATTTCTTCAAACAGGTCCGCCATCGTGTTTACATCGCCATAGGCCTGGTACAGCTCCATCATGGTAAATTCCGGGTTATGCGTGGTGTCAATGCCTTCATTGCGGAACATATGACCAATTTCATAAATACGGTCAAAACCGCCCACAATCAAACGTTTGTGGTACAGCTCCAGCGCAATGCGCAAACGGAGCGGCATTTTCAACGCGTTGTGATAGGTCTGGAACGGGCGCGCCACCGCGCCGCCGCTGTCTGGCGTGAGTACGGGGGTTTCTACTTCCAAAAAGCCTTTTTCGTCCAATGTTTTGCGTATGGAAGAAATAATTTTGGCGCGTTTGACAAAGATGTCTTTTACTTCTTCATTGGCAATCAAATCCAAGTGGCGTTTGCGGAAGCGCACTTCCGTATCCTGCAAGCCGTGGAACTTTTCCGGCATGGGGCGGATAGCTTTGGAAATTAAATCCAGTTTGGTGGCTTTAATAGTGCGTTCGCCGGTTTTGGTGACAAACATATGCCCGGTGACGGATACAAAGTCCCCTACCGCCATGTGTTTTTTAAAAAAGGCGTACGGCTCATCGCCCAAATTGTCTTTGGCAATATAGAGCTGCACTTTGCCGGAAAAGTCACGCAAATGCGCAAAGGCGGCCTTGCCCATCAGACGCAGCTGTACTAGGCGGCCGGCGGTGCAGACTTCGCTGTCGTCAGGGGAATTTTTGGCTTCGGCGCAGGTCTGCTTTTTCTCGCAGCGGTTGGGGTAAGGATTGATGCCGGCGGCCTTGAGTTCGTTGGCTTCGGCGTAGCGTTGGGCGATGATTTCGTCCAGCGCGTTATTATGTTTTTCTGCGGGTTTGGCGGTGTTTTCCATAATAGCCTCTAAAAGAAAAAGCCGCCGCCTTATGCCGGCGGCGGCCCAAATAAATCTGGTTCCGGGACTAGGACTCGAACCTAGAATTAATGCTCCAGAGGCATCCGTGTTACCATTACACCATCCCGGATCAACATTTATATTTTAGCATTTACCGCGGCGCGGCGCAAGAGCAGGTAGTGGAATATTTTTGTGTACTGCTATCTGTTTGACCCAAACAATTGTTCAGCGGGTCAGAAGTAATCGTCTGCGTTGTTTGCTAAAGAACATTACCTTTGGCTGTGGGCTGGCGATGCTTGGAGTCAGTCCAGACCACGGAGGTACCTGAAGGTTTTGTACAGCACTTTTCATAAACACAGCGTCGTGTTTGAGCAATTCCGCCGCGGGCCAAGCAGTTGGCCCGCTTGGGCAAAAAAAATGCGCCCACCAGGACTTGCCTTCCGGTAAAATTCCTGACGGAATTTTCCTGCAGGCCGGGCTCGCGGTTTTGGCCTTTCGCCTAGCGGCTCAAACCAAAACATCGCTGCGCCTTTCAAGTCCGGCCGCGGGCCAAGCAGTTGGCCCGCTTGGGCAAAAAAAATGCGCCCACCAGGACTTGAACCTGGAACCCACCGATTATGAGTCGGTTGCTCTAACCGATTGAGCTATAGGCGCGAAACTGCTTTTTTATTATAACAAATTCCGGGTGCATGCGTCAGCAGGGGGGGCGTTTTAAGACTGCCCCGCCAAAACTAAGTCCTAAATTGCTACAATAACAAAGACGGGGCATGGCCCAATGGTAGGGCGTCCGCTTTGGGAGCGGAAGGTTCCCGGTTCGAGTCCGGGTGCCCCGATTGGTATTTTATGAACACAGCAGACCAAAAACTGCCGTATTTGACTTTTTCTCATCGCCCGTGCCGCGGATATCTATTCCACGGAGACGGCGATATTCATACCATTGTTTCTCCTATATTTGAAACGCCGGTGGATTTTTCTTCTTTAATTTTATCCGTCAATTACCATACTGCCACCAACGGCTGGCTGCTGACGGAAGTGCAAATCCGCCAAGGCGGGGTATGGAGCAAGTTCTTTAAATTGGCACTCTATTCTGTCAGATTAAGCCACAGCTTTGATGAACAGGAAGACGATTGCGCCGCGGTAAAAGTAGATGTACTGCAGGCCAAAACGCCGGCGCAGGCGTATCGCTTCCGTCTGAGTTTGCACGGCGATATGGACGTGCCCAGCATATTTGTATCTTTGACCGACGCCGCCGCCCAATATGACGAATGTGCCGCCATTTTGCCTATGCAGAGCAGAAAACTGTCTGTTCCCCCGCTTTCACAAATGCGTTTGGACGTCTCTCCTACAGACCAGTTGCGTTTGTGCAGTCCCACCTCTTTGACCATGGCGCTTAATGCTTTGGGGGTGCCGGCTGACCCTTTGCAAACGGCAGCGGCTGTATATGACGACCGGGCCCGTGTCTATGGTAACTGGACGCTGAATGCAGCCTATGCTTCCCGTTTGGGGCTGCAAGCTTTGGTAACGCGCTTTCACCGTTTAGCACAATTAGAAGAATTTTTAAATAAAAACAGTTTTGTATTAGCCACTATTTCCTATAAACGCGGCGAACTGCAGGGAGCCGCCGTGCCGCAAACGCCGGGACACTTGGTCCTGTTATGCGGCTGGGAAAATGGTAAAATACGGGTAGCTGATCCCGCAGCCGCTGTCAAAAGGGAAGTGATACGTTTTTATGATGCGGCCGAATTTGCCCACGTTTGGCTGAAAAATAAGCGCGGGGCGGCGTATTTGGTGAGGAAATTATGAAAAAATGGATGTTTGCAATTTTAGGCTTTGCTTTTTTATTAACAGCTTGTGCGGAGAAACAAGATAATTCCACATTAATCGTGGCGCACGGCGGAGAAATGCAATCCTTAGACCCTGTTTTTTCTTATGACGGGGTAACGCAGGGCATGATGATTAACGTGTATGATACGCTGCTTAAATTTAACGGCAGTTCCATGACGGAGCTGTTGCCTTCTTTGTCTACGCAGGTTCCTACGGTGGAAAATGGCCTGATTTCCAAAGACGGCAAAACATATACCTTCCCTATTCGCAAAGGGGTGAAATTCCATGACGGCACGGAGTTGACGCCGGAAGATGTACGTTATTCTATTTTGCGTTTTATTTTGTCCGATGTGTCCGGCGGTCCGTCGTCTTTATTGTTGGAGCCTATTTTAGGCTATACTTCTACCCGCGATGATAAAGGCAATATCATTGTTGACTTTAAAAGGGCGGAAAAGGCGGTGCAAGTACAGGGGGATAACGTGGTTATCCGGCTGCAGAAACCTTTTGCACCTTTTTTGACGGTGCTGGCCCGGTGGGGATATATAACCCCTAAAAAATGGGTTGTGGCCCATGGCGGGTGGGACGGTACTGAAGAAACTTGGAAAAAATACAATAATTTTGAAAAGCAATCTTCTTATCTTTTTGACCATATGAACGGTACGGGACCTTTTAAACTGGTACGCTGGGATATTTCCGCCCGCCGCTTGCAGCTGGCCGCCAATGAAGAGTATTTTGAAGGGGCACCCAACATTAAAAACATTCATATGATGACCGTGACGGAGCCCAGCACCCTGCGCCTGCTGTTGGAAGGGGGGGACGCCGATATCGTGGAAATCCCCACCCAGTATGTAGATCAGCTGCGCGGAAATAAACATATAACCATATACGACAATTTGCCCCGCTTGCGTACGGACCCCGTTATCTTTTTTACTTTAAACGTCAACGGCAAAGGAAACCCGGATATCGGCTCGGGCAAGCTAGACGGCAACGGCATACCGCCTGATTTCTTTTCCGATGTGGACGTGCGTAAAGGGTTTGCTTATTCCTTTGATTATGCGGCTTTCCTGAAAGAGGCATTAAACGGAAGAGGCACTTTGGCTTATGGCCCGGCGCCGGAAGGGCTGGTGTTCTACGACAAAGAAGACCCGCACTATACCTTTGACTTGGAGAAGGCCAAAGAACACTTCCAAAAAGCCTGGGGCGGTCAAGTGTGGGAGAAAGGTTTTACGCTGACTATTACCTATAATACCGGCGGATTTCCCAGGCAGATGGCGGCGGAAATGCTTAAGCGCAATGTAGAGAGCCTTAATCCTAAATTTAAGGTGGATGTGCGCGGGGTAATGTGGGCGTCTTTCTTGGAGAAAACCGCCGCCCGTCAAATGCCCATGTGGGTACGCGGCTGGGTGGCAGATTATGCAGACCCGCACAATTTTTATTTTAATTTCATGCACAGCGACGGACGCTATGCTCTTTCCCAGGGATATAAGAACCCCAAAGCAGACAAACTGGTCATGAAAGCTGTAGCGGAAACAAACCCGGCAAAACGTGCCAAGTATTACAAAGAACTGCAGAAGATTGCCTATGAGGACGCCATGCAGATTTATACGGTGCATCCTACCGGCCTGTGGGCTATGCGCAGCCGCGTGAAAGGGTTTTATGATAACCCCGTTTATATGGGTTTATATTTCTATCCGATGTACAAAGAACCGGAGCACGGATTTTTCCATTAATCTTTTGCAGACAGGAAACGCGCGGCCAAAACGCCGCGCGTTTTTTGTGGGTTTTTGCCCTTTTTCCTGAAAGCGTTATTTTTTCCTAGAGGATGTTTTTAAAGAGCTTGCATTGTTTTTTTTTTTTTATAAATTTTGCATATGAGCAAAATTTATCAAAAAATAACCCGTCGTCAAGAAAACTCCGCAAAACGCAAATTTGGCGGTTTTACACTGATTGAACTTTTAATCGTGGTGCTGATTATAGGTATCTTGGCAGCTATCGCTTATCCTCAGTATAAGAAAGCTGTGTGGCGCAGCCGCGGGGCCGAA
>CALVFA010000023.1 GCA_944326725.1 uncultured Elusimicrobiales bacterium
TTTTGATACAGCCGGTAGCGTTTAGTTTGGTAACAGCCGGCTTCCGTCATGGCGCGGATAATACCCTCATTATCTTCCAAAATCCAGGACAGTTCCGCCTCATCCCAAACAGCCACGCCGTATTCCACGATGTGTTTTATCAGCACCAAATCTATGCCGCGCTTGCGAAAATTGGGCTCCACTCCCAGCATAATCAGCCGCGCATCACGTATCTTGGGCCAAGCCAACAGCGCTTTGAGCGTGCGCCACGGGTTAAACAGGCCGCCGCGCAAAATTTTAAGCACGTGGTTCATATTGGGAATGGCAATATAAAACCCGGCCGGTACGCCGTCCACTTCCGCCACGCAGGTACCTTCGGGACGCACCACCCATTTCAGCTCCTGCACCATATCCTGCATTTCTTCTTCCGAGAGCGGCGTATGACCCCAGTTTTGCGCCCAGGCTTCATTGTAAATTTTGCGGATAATGGAAGCTTCCTGTTTTAAATTTTTCAAATTCAGCCGCCGCAGCGTCAGCCCTTTTCCGCGGGCGGCGCGGGCGACTATTTTTTCAAACAACGGAGAAAATTTATCGTTGCGCGTGCGTTTAAACGCCAGCAAATCTTTCACTTTGCCAAAGCCGCACGCTTCTATCAGCTTCATATAATAAGGATAGTTGTAAGGCATCATGATAGAAGGCATTTGGTCAAAGCTATCCGCCAACAGCCCATACACGTGGTTAGAGGAAGGATTCGCCGGCCCGCGCACCGCCTCTACCCCTTGGGTACGCAGCCACTTTTCCCCTTCGGCAAAGAGCGCGCGGGAAACGGACGTGTCATCTATACAATCAAAAAATCCGAAAAACCCAATATTTTCTTTATGGTACTGGTTATAGGTATCATTGACCAGCACGCATAAACGCCCGGCTACGGCTCCGTCTTTGTAAGCCAAAAGCAGTTTGCGCCGCGCGTGCGTCCAAAACGTATTTTTAGGATGCAATAGTTTCAGCGTATCGGCCTTTAATTCTCCCACCCAATAGGGATCGTTTTTATACAAATCAAACGGAAACTGGACAAATGCTTTGAGTTGGTTTTCTGCGTCTTTGATTTCAATATTCGCCATAACCTCTCCCAATAAACGGGCTGAGAGCGCTGTTTTTCGCTTTCCTGTCGCACGGGCCGTTGCCAATACGCGGCTGGGAATTATTCTGCGCTGTTTTCTGCGCCTTTTCCTGCCGGAGCGGCCCTTGCCCCTAATATACTAAAACCCCGCCTCTTGCGAGTGCGGGGTTTAAAACTTTTTATTTGATTACACCGACCGCCCGGCCCGCCTGGGCAAACGCGTCAATGATTTTTTGTACGTGTTCATCGGTATGCGTAGCCATCAGCGTCAGACGCATTAAAGCGCGGCCCGGGGGCACAGCGGGGCTGACAACCGGGTTAGAGAAAATGCCCAGCTCATGCAGGGCGCGCCACATCTTAAAGCAGTTTTCATTGCTGCCCACGTGCACCGGGATAACCGGCGTGGTGCTGTGGCCCAAATCAAAGCCCAGATCGCGCAGGCCTTTTTTAAGGTTATCGGTCATGCGGAACAAATTGTCGCGGCGGGAGGTGTCATTTTCAATCAGCTCCAGCGCCTTATTAATGGAAGCCACAGAGGCCGGCGGCAGCGCGGCGGAGAAAATCTGGCTGCGCGCATTGTGGCGGATATAATGGATAATGTCTGCATCACCCACTACAAAACCGCCCACGGTGGCAAATGTTTTGGAGCAGGTGCCCACTACGAGATCCACTTCGCCGTTTTCCAGGCCGAAGTATTCGCAGGTGCCGCGCCCGGTTTTGCCGATAATGCCGGTGGCGTGCGCGTCATCTACAATAATGCGCGCACCGTATTTCTTGGCGGCTTTGACAATGTCGGGCAGCGGGCAAATGTCGCCCTCCATGCTAAAAACACCATCTACAATAATCAGCTTGCCCGCCTCCGGCGGCAGTTTAGAAAGTACGCGTTCCAAATCTTCCGGGTCATTGTGTTTAAAGCGCACCATTTCCCCGTCGGACAGTTTGACTCCGTCCAAAATGCTGGCGTGGTCCAATTTATCCACGATGGCGTAATCGCCTTTTCTAATCAGGCAGGACACGACACCCAGGTTCATTTGGTAACCGGTGGAAAAGATAAGACCGGCTTCTTTGCGTTTAAAGCGCGCAAGGCGCTGTTCCAACTGGTCGTGAAAAACGGTGTTGCCGTTTAAAAAGCGCGAGCCCGCACAGCCGGTGCCGTATTTCAGGGCGGCCTCAGCGGCGGCTTTTTTCATCTCCGGGTCGTCGGCTAAGCCCAAGTAATTGTTAGAGCCCGCCATAATATATTTTTTTCCGCCCAGCACAACTTCCGGCCCCTGGGCCGATTCTATCGGCTGGAAGTAGCCGTAAATGCCCAGCTTCATAGCCAGTTTGGCGTCTTTATAATTTTTGCACTTTTCAAAAATATCAGACATATTCTTTTCCTTTTGGTACCCGTTTACTTCTGTACTTTCTTAATAATATTGGTAGTGGAGCGCCCTTTTAACAGAGCAAAACGCACTACTTTTTTTGCAAATTCGCGGCCCACAATTTCCGAGGGCTTATAATCGCCGCCTTTTACCAGCACGTCGGGGCGGACCAGTTTAATCAAATTGTATGGCGTATCTTCACTAAACACGCACACGGCGTCCACCGCCTGCAGGGCCGCCAGCACCAAGGCGCGGTCGGCCTGTTGATTGACCGGGCGGGTGGGGCCTTTTAAACGCCGCACGGACGCGTCGCTATTCACCCCCACCACCAGCACATCCCCTTTGGCGCGGGAAAACTCCAGCACGCTTACGTGTCCGGCGTGCAGGATATCAAAACAGCCGTTGGTAAAAACGATTTTTTTGCCTGCTTTGCGTTGTTTGTCCAGCCATTTGGCTAAAGCGGGCCGGCTGAAAATTTTACTTTTTGCCTTCATCTTGCTTCTTTTCCGCTTCCAGCATACGTTCAATTAGGCCCGTGTCCATATTGCCGGCTACAAAGTCAGGATTATTTACAATTTTTTGGTGGAAAGGAATGGTCGTTTTAACGCCCCCCACCTTAAATTCGCCCAGCGCGCGGCGGCTGCGCTGCAGCAGTTTTTCCCGGTCCGGCGCGGTTAAAATCAGCTTGGCTATCAAGCTGTCATAATAGCTGGGAATGGTGTATCCCGTATACATATGACTGTCTACACGCACGCCCAAGCCCCCGGCAGGGATCCACTCTTCAATGGTGCCCGGGCACGGGGTAAAGTTTTTATCGCTGTCTTCGGCGTTAATGCGGTGCTCAATGGCATGGCAGCGGATAACCGCCGCTTCTTTCTGCCCGATGCACAAAGGCTCCCCTTGCGCAATGCGGATTTGCATTTTGACCAGATCGTAGCCGCACACGGCTTCCGTTACCGGGTGTTCCACCTGTAAACGCGTATTGACTTCCATAAAATAAAATTCTTTGTTCTGCGCCATCAAAAATTCCACCGTGCCTACGCCGCGGTATTTGGCGGCCTTGACTAGTTTGACGGCGGCTTCCTGCAATTTGTGGCGGGTAGCCGCGTCTACAAACGGGGACGGGGACTCTTCCACCAACTTTTGGTGGCGGCGCTGCATACTGCAGTCGCGCTCGGCAAACGCGATGGCGTTGCCGTAATTGTCAGCTGCCACCTGCACTTCAATATGGCGTGGATTTAAAACAAGTTTTTCAAAGTAAACGCGGTCATCTCCAAAGTTGGCTTTGGCTTCGGCCTGGGCGGTTTTCATCATCCGCTCCAAATCTTTCTCTTCCAGGCAGGCGCGCATGCCTTTGCCGCCGCCACCCAAAGAAGCCTTAATCATAATCGGAAAGCCGATTTTTCGGGCCACTTCCCGAAAGTCTTTTCCCACCACGCCGTCAGAACCCGGCGTAATAGGCACGCCGCCTTTGACGGCGATTTCACGCGCGGTGCTTTTCACGCCCAGCATACTGATAGCCTCTGCCGTAGGGCCAATAAACGTAATGCCGGCTTTGGTCACGGCTTCGGCAAAATCGGCATTTTCTGATAAAAACCCATAGCCCGGGTGCACGGCGTCGGCGCCGGTCATCTTGGCGGCGGTTAGCACCGCGTCAATATTTAAATAGCTCATCGGAGAAGGAGCCGCCCCAATGCACACCGCCTCATCGGCCATGCGCACATGCAGGCTGTTGCGGTCTGCCTCAGAATAAATAGCTACGGATTTGATATTCATTTCTTTGAGCGTGCGAATCACGCGCAAAGCAATCTCGCCGCGGTTGGCGATGAGTACTTTTTTAAAAGGGGTTACTTTAATCTTTGCGTTCATAGCCAGGCCTCTACGGTTCAATAAAAAATAGCGGCTGGCCGTATTCCACTGGTTTTCCTTCTTCGGCGGAAATAATGCGCAGCGTGCCGGCTACGGGCGCGGTAATGGGATGTTTTTTAGACAATGTTTCCACCAGGCCCAGGCTGTCGCCTTCTTTGACTTTTTGGCCTTCGGAAAGAGGTAAATTTTTGCCTTTGGGAGCGGCGTGATAAAAGCCCAAAGCAGGCGCGGTAACCGCCGTCAAATGGCAGGAAAACTTGGCCGGTTCGGGCAAAGCTTCGCGGGTTTTGATTTCAATGCAATTATGATTTTTCTCGTAACAAAATTCAGCCAAATCCGTGGTTTTCATCCACTGGGTAATTTCGGTAATCAGTTTGGTATCCATAATGCCTCGCTTTGGGGAGGTTAAAGTATATATGGTTTATTTTAGCATTTTTGGCTCAAGCGGGAAAGCCAAACCCCGCTATGAAGCAGAAGCAGGGAAATGGACCGATCCGCCAACGCCGTCTTACTCCCACCTCTTAGCCGTCTTAGTCCGCTCTCCCGGCCATCTTGCTCCGGGCGGACGCCGTTTCATGCTACCCATCTGCCTTTCATTTACGCATAAGCCCGGCTTCATCTAACCTCGTTTTTGCCGCTCCTTTGTGAATATAAAAAGCTATACTGAAAGGAGCAGAGCGTTTAAACAGCAGAAAAGACCTGTCCGCATGGTGGTATTTTCCTGTCTGGTTACACGCAATACACCGCCATAAAAAGGAGCGTTATGCAAATAGTCAAACTGATTTTTTGGATTATTTTTTGCCAGCTGCCGGCCTGGGCCGGAGCCGCCGCCGTCAGCCGCGGCTTGGATTGGTATCACGGACTGGTGCAGCCGTCTTTTACGCCGCCAGATTGGGCATTTTCAGCGGCGTGGGGCGTCTTGTACATTTTGATGGGGGTGGCGGGATTTTTCCTGACGCGCCAAGGCCTGCGGCGGGAAATACGCCCGGCTTTGCTGTTATTTATTTTCCAACTAGCGCTTAATGCACTGTGGACGCCGGTCTTTTTCGGCAAACAGGCTCCCGGCTGGGCTTTGTGTATACTTACGGGCTTAATCGCAGCCAACGCGTTTTTACTCAAACAATTGTGGGGCGTGTGCCGGCGCGCATTTTGGCTGCTCGTTCCCTATATGATATGGCTGGCTTTTGCCTGGTGCTTAAACGGCGCCATTATCTTACTAAACTGACAAATGCTGCCCCAGGCCCACGCCTAATATATAAATATTTGGTCCTTTCTTAATATATTAAGAAAGGACCTAAATTATAAGAAAACCATCCACAAAAAAGCCGCTTTTTCAGCGGCTTTTTGATTTCTCATTTATTTCCTTTTCCAGAGCGGTAACGGCTAACGGCGTTTACCCCCAGCCTCAGCAGTTTATAAAAAGTACTGTCCAAAAGAGAGGACACATTGTCTATTAAATCAAACGTGCTTTGCGTCTTGGCCATATTTTCTGCCGTAATCGTAGCCAAATATTCCAACGATTCCGCCGTGCGGCCCACCTGGCGCAATGTCACCACCGCATACACTACCAACACCACAAAAGCAATGACAGCAATTAAAACCATGATTTGATAAAAGTCCATATTCTCCCCTCCTGTTTTTTTTATTTAATCACTTTCGCACCCGGCGGTCAAGAAAAAAAGCAAATTAGCCGCTCCTTTTCCACGCCTTTTTTCTGCCGCATCTTTTAGGCCGCTTAGCTGCCATGCACACAAAGCAAAGGCCTTTTCTTATTAGTTTAATGCAATTGCAAAAATTTTCCATAAAACAGGAAAATAAGGTATACTCTTAATAGTAATAATTACTAACTAGCCCGTATAATGCAAAAAATTTTTTAGAAAATTTGCGCAAATAAATTTTTTAATTCTCAGACGGTAAAATTTATTTTTTTCAGGCCGGACTTTTACATTTCTAGACGGGATTTGCATTTTTAGTTTTTTTATGCAAAAATTTAAACTGTCGCAGGTTTCTACCCGCGCGGCTACCACATACACAGGACTTATACTATGGAAAACGCAGAAGTGATTACAAACATCGTCAAAAGAGACGGAACTATCCAACATTTTGATTCTAAAAAAATTACCAAGGCCATTGAAAAAGCCGCCGCGGTAACCGGAGAGTTTGACGCTGACACCGCCAAAAAATTGACCATCCGGGCTATTAACATCATTCAGCAGCTTTATTCCGACACTACCCCCAACGTGGAAAACGTGCAGGACATCGTAGAAGACGTGCTGCTTACGTCCAATTATCACAAAACGGCCAAAGCGTATATTTTGTACCGCGACCAACATGCGCGTATCCGTGAGATTTCGTCCAAATTTAACGTAGACTTGGTAGACCAGTATTTAAAACAGCTTGACTGGCAGGTAAACGAAAACAGCAATATGGGCTACTCTTTGCAGGGGCTCAACAACTATATTTCCTCTGAAATTAGCAAAATCTATTGGCTCAATAAAATTTACCCCGAGAAAGTAAAACGCATGCACACGGAAGGAGATTTCCACCTGCACGATTTGGGTCTGCTGGGCGCTTACTGCGTAGGCTGGGACTTACAAGACTTGCTGCTGAGCGGTTTTACCGGCGTAATCGGCAAAGCTGAAAGCAAACCCGCCAAGCACTTCCGCACGGCTTTGGGCCAGGTGGTCAACTTTTTCTATACCTTGCAGGGCGAAAGCGCCGGCGCGCAGGCGTTTAGCAATTTTGACACGTTGCTGGCCCCGTTTATCTATTACGATAAACTCTCTTATGACGAGGTAAAACAGGCGCTGCAAGAGTTTTTGTTTAACGTCAACGTACCCACCCGCGTAGGGTTTCAAACGCCTTTTACCAACCTGACGCTGGACCTCAATGTGCCTTCCTATTATAAGGACCAGCCGGTTATTATCGGTGGGAAACTGATGGACAAGACCTACAAAGAGTTCCAGAACGAAATGGACCTGCTCAACCGCGCTTTCTGCGAAGTCATGCTGGCCGGTGACGCCAAGGGCCGTGTGTTTACGTTCCCGATTCCGACGTACAACATCACCAAAGATTTTGATTGGGATAACCCCAAACTGACCCCGCTGTGGGAAATGACGGCTAAATACGGTATTCCGTACTTTGCCAACTTTATTAACTCTGATATGAACCCCGAAGACGCCCGCTCCATGTGCTGCCGTCTGCGCATTGACAACCGCGAGCTGCGCAAACGCGGCGGCGGGCTGTTTGGCTCTGCCCCGCTGACGGGTTCTATCGGCGTAGTTACCATTAACTTGCCGCGCCTGGGTTATTTGTCCAGGAACGAAGATGAATTTTTCAAAAACCTGCTGGACCGCATGGAAACAGCCAAAGAAAGCCTGGAAATTAAACGCAAAGTGATTGAACGTTTTACCAGCGCCAACCTCTATCCGTATATGAGCTTCTACCTGCGCACCGTCAAGCAGCGCTTTAACGAATACTGGAAAAACCACTTCTCCACCATTGGTTTGGTGGGGCTTAACGAAGCCTCCGTCAATTTAATTGGAGAAGATATCGGCACCGAAAAAGGCCGCGCCTTTGCCGAAAAGGTGCTGACGTTTATGCGTGAAACGCTGGTCAAATTCCAGGAAGAAACCGGCAACAACTACAACTTAGAAGCCACCCCGGCCGAAGGCACCTCTTACCGCTTAGCCAAGCTGGACAAAGAGCGCTACCCCGAAATCATCTGCGCCGATGAGGAATTGTATAAACAAGGCCACCAGCCTTTCTATACCAACTCTTCGCAACTGCCGGTTAACTATACCGATGATGTATTTGAAATGCTGGACTTGCAGAGCAATATACAGTCCAAATACACCGGCGGCACTGTACAGCATATATTCACCGGGGAGCGCATCAAAGATTTGGAAGCGATGAAAAAATTCATCAGAACCGTATGTGAAAAATACACGCTTCCTTACTTCTCCATTACGCCGACGTTCAGCGTCTGCCCCAAATGCGGCTACATTGAAGGCGAACATTTTGAATGCCCCAAATGCAAAGCCGAACGAATGCAAGAGCTGGAACGACAAGTGCGCCTATTGGAAGAGCAGTTGTACAGCAAATAATTTGTGCAAGTACCTTTTCGGGGGCCCGAAAAGCCCCCGCGAAGCAGTCCGGCCCGACCAATATAAAACCGCCCCGGGCGGTTGCAGACCGGACAAGAAGGTGAAGGAACAGGAGTAATAATACAATGACAGCTGAAGAAAAAAAGATTGTAGAGAATAAAATCTCTGAACTCAAAAAAGAAATGCAGGATGTGCACGGCTCCAAATGCGAAGTGTACAGCCGCGTGGTCGGTTACTTGCGCCCGGTGCAGAACTGGAACAAAGGCAAAAAAGAAGAGTTTGCCATGCGCAAAAACATGAACGTGGGCTGCGGCTGCGACTGCGGCTGCCACAGCGACAAATAAATTCCCTTTTTTGCAACGGGCTTGAGATGAAAATAGGCGGGCTGTTAAAATTTACGCTCATTGACTTTCCGGGCCGGCCGGCCGCGGTAATATTCACCCAGGGGTGCAATTTCCGCTGCCGTTACTGCCATAACCCGGAGTTGGTGTACCCGCATATGTTTTCTCAGCCCGTTGCAGAAGAGGAAATAGACGCTTTTTTAAAACGCCGCCAAGGCACGCTGGAAGGGATTGTTGTCTCCGGCGGAGAACCCACCTTATTTGATGATTTGCCCCAATTTTTGGCTAAAATAAAATCTATGGGCTATGCCGTAAAACTGGACACCAACGGCACGCGCCCGGAGATGATTAAAGAACTGCTGGACAAAAAATTGGTGGATTTTATCGCGATGGATTTAAAAGCCCCGCCGGACAAGTATTCTTCCATTACGGGGGTGGAATTTAACCAGGCAGTGCTACGCCAATCTATGGATTTGATACGCAACGCCGGCATCGGCTATGAATTCCGCACCACCTACGATAAAGAAGTACTTACAGACGCTGATATAGAAGCCATTTCCCAAAGCGTAGACGGCAAATGCTACCGTGTGCAGGAGTGCTTGCCGGTGGCCAAAGAAAAGGCCGCGTTGAAAGTGCTTCACGACGATTTATAACTGTTTGCTATAGACCCCGGGTTAACCCTAGTTTTTTATTGTACCATTTTCCCCACTCGTTCTATTTTGCTCTCCGTCCAACGTATTTCAAAAGCTCGTTTCCCCAAAACAGTGGCTCCACTTCCTTCCACAGATATTTGGAATTTATTGTAAAAGGTATCTATAAAAATCCCGGCGCGCACATTTGCCCCGAAATGTTTTGTAGCATACGCAAGCGCGTTATCCAACTTCCGTTTTTTCTTCTTTTTTTAGTCCCACACAGCTAATTCTTCCAAAAAAATACCCGCGGTCTACAAAAACCGCGGGTTAGTAAAACTATAGGTCTAACGGGACAGCGCATCTAAATCGGAAGCGAACTGCCACAAATCATACTGCACTGTGCCATACAACTTACAGGTGTGCTTTATGATAAAATCAATAGGGTACACCGTTTCTCCCCAACCGCTTTGCACCGGTTTGACAAATTCTTTAGCCATAGCTTCCAATTGCTCTACGTTTCCTTTCTTTTTATAAGCATTAAAAGTATCCATAGCCATCATCATGCTCTCCAACACCCAGTCAGAATTCATTTTTTCAGCATTATATACATAAGAACGAAAGCCTTTTACAGCCACAGCAAAGTCATTTGGAAGTCCTTCCTGCAACGGGGTATCTTCCGTGGCAACGCCTTTTCGGGGAATCATTTTCAAGTCCTTTTCCAAATAATAGCTCCAATCGTCCCACTGCTCCTGTATACTCGGGCTGTAAGAACCCAGAACGCAAGACTCCATACGAACATAGTCTGCGATACGAATGGTACGATTGCCATTATCAATCTGAATCGGTCTGTTGATTTCTGCCACCATTTCGCGGGCCGCGGTAACAGAGAGATCACGCAATTGCATATACAGCATACGAGATTGATCTAAACCCTGGAAGAAACTGCCAGTATTATAATATTTCATCTTATAAGCGATTTTTTCAAAATAGTTCACGCTTTCTCTCAAAGAGGTTTTTAATTCGTCAATCTCTTTATTAGCAGCGGCAGCCTTAGCTACGGACTTAGAAAGCGCTTTTTGAAAAGCGCCAGCTTTCGCTTTTTCCTGTGCATTTTGGGCAAAAGCACAGGGTACCAATACAGCTACAAGCATTAAAGCCATTAGTTTTTTCATAACAACTCCTTTGAAATAAATTTCTTACACTTTCAGTTTAAGAAATCCGGTTGCTCCCAACAAGGGCCGTTGGGCCTAAGTCAGCCGGTCCAAAGGGCCCAGAATTAATGTCTAAAAAGACCTTTTTCGTAAATCAGCACCGTTTTGCCGTTCTTAAGCTGAGCACGCACTGTTTTGTCTTCCGTATTAATTAAATCCCAATGCAAAGAAGAGTCATTAAAACCCAGTTTCTCTTTCATTTTCTTATCTAACTTACTTACATCGCCGCAAAAAGTATCGGCATAACTGGAGCCAACGGCCACATGGCAATTGCCGTATTTGCCGCCAAAGTTTTCATCAAACAAGATATCCGCCATAAATTTATCTATCTTGGAGAAACGCCGATCCGTCAGCGAAAACTCCCCTATTTGCGCCGCGCCCCGGTCCATCGCCAGCATTTTGCGCAGGAAGTTTTGCCCTTGCTGGGCGGCGGCTTTAATCACGCGGCCGTTCTTAAATTCCAGTTTGATGCCTTTTACATAATTGCCACTGCGGTAAGAAGACAAATCGGCAAAATACACCCCGCGTGTTCCGCGCCAGTCCGGTGAAGTAAAAATTTCAAACGAAGGAATATTATTTCCCCCGCCGGAAATAAACTGGCGTTTTTCACCCAATAATACCTCAAAGTCCATATGCGCGCTCTCCACATGCAGCCGCTCAATAGGTATTGCATTAAGCCATTTTCCGATATCGGCTATCTGCGCCATGACTTCTTTCCATTTTTTTATAGGGTCTTTTTCATTTAAAAAGCATGCCTTGGCGACCTGGGCTGCATACTCCTTTAAACTAAGCCCTGCTTTATCGGCCAGTTCTTGAGAAGGATAGTTGCATAATGTCCAGGAAAATTTGCCTTGCTGTTCGGCCTGGTCCATAATCTCTCTAAGCGGCTTGCGCGCCACCGCGGCACGGCCCAAACGGGCAGGATCGGTCTGTTTCAGCGCGGTTAAATTTTCCGGCGCACGCAAGGAAATGAGGCCGTTTAATTTTTCCTGAAATTCTTTTTCTCCGGCGGCAATATAGGTCAGTTGGCGCTCATCTGCCAGTGTATAAAATGTTCTTGTAAAATCTTCTGCTGAATTGGTACGAAGTGTAGGCAAATAACGTTTTTTGAGCAGCTGTGCATAAACGGCTTGCGCCAAATCCGCCGCCGCTTGGTCGTAACGGACCAGCACCGTATCATATTTTTTAAATTTTCCGCCGCGCCGGGCATTTTCCATAGCCCACACCATGACTTCCGCGTAGCGGGACAGCTGTGTTTTGGTAAAAATCATATATCCCCCTTTCTCTCGTATAATGTTATAATAGCAAATATAAAATACGGGATAAAAATATGAAAAAATTATTCTTTTTTACACTCTTACTTCTGCTCTTTTCTCCGCTCTACAGCGGCGTATTTCCCAAGCCCGAAATGGACTTTGATTTTGTCTATCAGATAGAAAGCCAACCGGCTATTTTGCCCGCCACCAGCGAACAAATTCAATGCGAAGACAACCAGTGCTTACAAAGCAAACCGCTGGGTCTCTATGGCATACAAAAACTATATTGCCAGGCGAATGAATGTTTTTCCATTGCCTATAAATACTCCCCTTACCAAAAATTAATCATTGATTTTTCAGACGGCATAAAACGCGAAAGTAATGTTTTCCCCGCACCAGACCGGCTGCATGACTCTTTTCAAGTTACCGTACGTGGAAATGACTTGTGGGTGGAGCGTTCTGCCCAGCCGCAGGCTTTTAATGCGCTCCTGCGGGCGGATGCGTGGCTGTCGCTGATTATTATTCTGCTGACGGAAGTGTTGGCCGCTTTTTCTTATTTGGCTTATACGGGCAAAAGCTACCGCGTGCTTTATTCTGTGGTCATTGCCAATTTAATCACTATGCCGCTGGCCTGGCAGGTATTAGGCCAAGTTGTGACGGAAACGGCCCTGCTGTGGCTGTTTTGTGTGGCTGCAGAAGCACTTATTTTTTGGCTGTGTAACCGTCGGCAGCTCTCCCTGCGCAATGCAGCAGCACTAAGCGTGGCTGTGAATGTAACTAGCTATTCCGTGGGCTCTATGATTTCCTTTATAATAGCCCCATATTTGTTTTAAACCAATTATAAAAGAGGCCCGCTAAAAAGCGGGCCTCTTTTTGCTTACTGCAATAACTGACGTACTTTTTGGCGGTTGGCCTCTAATTTTTTTTGTTCTTTTTTACTTAATGGAGCGGTATTTCCTTCTTTTATGTTCTTTTCCACTTCCATGACCAATTTCCGGTTAGCTGCTTTCTCTCCGACCCAATTTTCCGAATAGTCATATAATTCGTCCAACGTCAGATCCTGCACCACCGCAATCCGCCACGCCCAATAACGGGCCTCCAAATCAAATACGGGTTGTTCTATTTGCGTGATTTTGCGGTTCTTTTCCGCCAAAGCCCGTGCGGCAGGGTTTTCTGTGCCGTTTAAATATTGCCGTACTTGCTGTCTGTTTTCTTCCAGCTGTGCCACCTCTTGAGGCGTAAGCGGCGGGACGCTGCCTTTTTGCACCCATTGACGCACCAATGCCATTAACCGTTCATTCTCTTCCTTCTCTCCCAGCCAATGAGCCGACTTCGCCTCCAAAGCAGACAGGGTCAGCTGTTTTCTAAGCACCCGATCCGCCCAATAACGGGCTTCTATATCCCGCACCTGAGATGAAATTTGGGAAATTCCCGCATCCCGCTGGGCCTGGATTTGGGCCAAATCTGCCGCCTGTGCCGAAGCAGACGCCCCCCCCACTACCGCACACAACACCAAACTAACAAACCATTTCTTCATAAATGCCTCCTGTTAAGAGGGCAATGACCTGGCGCTCAATTCCGCTTCAGAAATTCCCAGGTCCTGCCCTGGTAAGGCCAGCTCCCGATAAAAGGTAAAGTTCATTCTGTCAAATTCCGCCGGGTCTGGCAAGTATGGGGATGCTGCCGGCTGCGAAAGCCACATAAACGCTACTGCTAGAGCCGCCGCACACGCGGCAGAAAAGCCCCATACCAATTTTCTTTTAAAAGAATATTTTTTTGCGCAAATCTGTTGGTAAACTTTATCCTGCAACACCTGCTGCGGATCTAAATCCATCCGCCGGTATTGCTGTAGCAATTCTTGTTCCGAAATTTTCATAACCCCTCCATATACGCGCGCAGCTTGTGTATGGCACGGCTGAGCGTGGTGCCAACATTACTCTCACTCATACCCGTCATATACGCGATTTGGCGATTATTAAAATCTGCAAAAAATTTAAGCGATATTAAATCCCGTTCCCGCGCATTTAATATTTGCAGCGCACGCAGCAGCACCTGGTTTTTTTCTTGCTCTTGCAGCTGTTCCAAAGGCGTTGGTTCCTGGACGGTATAAGATTGTTCTTCCTCTAAAGAAAAGAAACG
The DNA here is from genome assembly GCA_944326725.1 of uncultured Elusimicrobiales bacterium. Taxonomy (GTDB): domain Bacteria; phylum Elusimicrobiota; class Elusimicrobia; order Elusimicrobiales; family Elusimicrobiaceae; genus Avelusimicrobium. The sequence continues at coordinate 14,018 of CALVFA010000023.1, forward strand.
CTTCCATTGCCAAAAACCGAAATATTTGTTCACTTCATTACGGGCAATGCCAAATATCCATTGGTCTACCACGCCTTTTTGCGGGTCAAACTGTTCTCTTTTGCTCCAAGCCTTTTGCCAAATCCGTGCGCAAACCTCTTCGGCTGCATCGGGGCGGTTCATACGCCCCCGTACATAAGCTAATATCGGCTTAAACAAACGAACATAGATTTCATCAAAATTCATAAATTTACTCCGCCCTGCCGGCCTTCACTTATATTATCCAGCAAGAGCAAAAGTATCACACGCAAATAGGAAATTAAAATACCAGAAGAGACAAGGCCATTACCATCATTCCGCCGATAACGCCCCAAATGACTCCGTGTCCGTCCCCATATTCATGGGCGGTAGGGAGCAGCTCGTCCAAAGAAATGTACACCATAATCCCGGCCACCAGCGCAAACATAACCCCAAAAGCGGCGTCACTTAAAATAGAGCGAAACACAGCATACCCCAAAACAGCTCCCACCGGCTCTGCCATACCGGAAAAGGCGCTGTACAAGAAAGCTTTGCTTTTGCTGCCGGTGGCGTGATATACCGGCAAAGATACGGCAATACCCTCGGGAATATTATGAATAGCCACCGCCACGGCGATAGACACCCCCAGCGTCACTTCTTCCATAGACGCCATAAACGTGGCTAACCCTTCCGGAAAATTATGAATAGCCAAAGCCAATGCGGTAAAAAGGCCCAAATGTTTGAGTTTGTTTTTCTGCTCCAGCGCGTCAGAATGAATATGATGGGAAGGCATAAAGCGGTCTATCAGCCACGCCAGCACCACGCCGGCAAAAAACACACCCGTAGCCAGCCAGGCCCCGCCGTCTATACCGTAAAGCATGGCTAAAGAGTCTTTAGCAGCCGGCATCATTTCCACAAAAGACACATATAACATCACCCCGGCAGAAAACCCCAGCCCCAAAGCCAATGCGGAAAAATTGTCTTTTTTCACTACAAATGCCAGCAAGCCCCCCACGCTGGTGGCGGCCCCGGCCAAAAAGCTTAATAGAAAAGCGGTCCAAACAGTCTGCTCCATATAGGTATGGTAGCATATTCTATTTGGTAAAGTAGCGGTGCCAAACATGTCCGTAAAAATTGTCAAAACCCATAATCTGCCGGCAAAATTCTCCCTCTTCAAAACTTGAATCTTCTTGACAGAATATTTCTTGATTAGGGAACCATTGCCCCCTGTCAAAACAATACCCCAACCCATTGCCGCGCGAATATCCTTTATAAAACTTTCCTTTGGCAACCATGACAAACACACAGCTTCTATAGAGAGGATAGGCAATATAAACAGACATATCGTCCCCATTAAACAAAGAGACCGTATTGACTCCGTCAAAAAGATGTTTTTTAGTATTACTGAGCCAGTTAAAAGAAATATCCAGCTCTTCAAATGCGGTGGCATAGGTGCCATTGGCCATAAAATAACGCTCTTGCGACTCTTTCAAGGAGTTTAACAGCGGATATAGCTTAGCCGCCCGGCTGCGTTCTACCGCTTTGGTATATTGCGGGTAAGCCACCGCCGCCAAAATGCCAATTATCAAAACGACAACCAACAATTCAATCAGCGTAAAACCGGCGCGGTATGGGGCGCGGCGGGGAAAAGGGGTCTCCCATACGGATAAAAGCCCCGCGGTAAAGGGCCCTAAAAGGCTCTTAGCCGCGTTTTTATAAAAAGGAATCTTCTTTTGACATATTCTATTCATATGCAAAATGTATCAAAAAAAAAAACGGCGCAAGCCTTTTTATTTTTCCAGCCCAAGCAGACGAACTTTTCCTCTCAAAAGGGCTTGGCGGCAAAATAGTATAATGAGGTATGCTTTTTTCCCCAGAGCCCGGTCAACAAATTGAGCTTACCGATGAATTTAAAGACGCGCTGAAACTGCTTGACGCTCCGGCGCGGCAATACCCGCTTATTTTCATCACCGGCAAGGCCGGTACGGGCAAAACCACGCTGCTCAAATTCTTTGCGCGTAATACCGTCAAAAACGCCGTCGTGTTAGCCACCACCGGCATAGCCGCCGTGAATGTGCATGGGCAGACGGTACATTCTTTTTTTCATTTAAAACCGGGCAATCTGCTGGACTTGGAAAATCTTAAAAAACTGCCGCGCCGTACCGTAGACGCGCTGGAAACCATTATCATAGACGAAGCCTCCATGCTTCGGGCAGACCTTTTAGACGCCATAGACCATATTTTGCGCATTTCCACCCGGGAAAACGCCCCCTTTGGCGGAAAACAAATTATTTTATTTGGGGATTTATTCCAGCTGCCCCCCGTAGAAGAAACGCCTGCCGGCGGCTTGTTTGATTATTTCCAAGCGGTGTATCAAAGCCCCTATTTTTTTGACGCGCGCGTGGTAAAAGAAACCCGGATAGAAGTGTTTGAACTCAAACGCATTTTCCGCCAAAAAGACGACGGTCTTTTTGCCCGCCTGCTCAATAAAATCCGGGAGAATGCCATTACCCAAGCCGAACTGGACAGCTGGCTAAACACCCGCCAGGACGACGCAGAACCCGGGGATTTGGACCAAACCATCATTCTCTGCCCCACCAACCAGGGCGCCGTCTGGCGCAACCAAGACCGCCTGGACCGGCTGGAAGGAAAAGAGTTTGTTTATCACGCAGTAGTAGACGAAAGTTTCCAAAAGAAAAGTGTTCCCGCCCAAGCCTGTCTGCGCTTAAAACGCGGGGCCAAAATTATGATGCTGGCCAACCACCCCGATGACTACTGGGTAAACGGGGATATTGGCACCGTATATGATTTGGGGGACGACTTTATTAAGGTGGAACTCAAAGGCAGTGTGTATCAGGTAGAGCCTTACATATGGGAAGACGTGAAATATGTCTTTAATCCGCTTTCACAAAAGCTGGAGCCGAAAGTGAACGGATTTTTCAAACAATATCCTCTCAAACCCGCCTGGGCCATTACCATACACAAAAGCCAGGGGCTAAGCTTTGACAGCGTTTATTTGGATATCGGGCTTGGAGCTTTTGCCCCGGGGCAAACCTATGTGGCGCTCAGCCGCTGCCGCACTTTAGACGGAGTGAAGCTTAAAAAACCCATTTCCCTCAAAGATATTCGCTGTGACGGACGGGTACAGCGGTTTTTTAGGGAGTATGCTGCTGTAGCGGGAAATAGTTCCCAAACAAACCTTCAGGGAAGATTTCGGCGCTGATTTTCTGCGCATAGTTCTGCCGCACATGATAAGCCCGGGCGTCTTGGACAAAAGCATCAAAAATTTTTAAAGAATTTTCATCCCCCTGCCAGGCGAAAACTTCTGGGTGGAACTGCACGGCAAAAAAGTTGGGATACTGCGTAAACTCAATAGCCTCCACTACGCCGTCCTCCGACAAACCGGAAACTTTTACTCCAGACCCTTCCAACAAAAGCGGCGTCGTACCCTGGAAATGGCGGGAGTTTACCTTTATTGCTTTATTTCCCACAATGCGTGCCAGTCGTCCTCCTTCTACGGGCTGAACGGTATGCGCCACTTCCGTAGCAGGTACATTGCGGTGGTAGCTTCCAGTAATAGATGCAATATCATTATGAAATTTAACTTTTCCTTCTCCCAGCAAAAAACCCATCGCTTCCATACCGGCGCAAATACCGAATAAAGGGATCTTGTGCTGGACTGCGTAATTAATTAAAAATGTATATGCTTTATAGCGCTTTCCCGGAGGAGAATATTGAAATTTAGGTTTTTGGGCAAAAAAATCCAATGGCCAGTCAAAATCTCCGCCCGTAAGCAAAATTCCGTCTACGTCTTCCAGTTGATATTCTATATCTTCAAAAGACAAAACCCTCACCCGGGCACCGGCTTGAATTACACTATAAATGTAACTGGCGGGAATGGCATAATCATCTTTTTCCCGATTGAATAACACCGCCACTAACGGGGCCTTAGGGTCTGGGTTATAATTGGCATAAAGCTCTTTTAAATCAGACTTTGAAATGGAAAAAAGAGGGCGCACCCCGGAAGAACGCAACCTGTTTACTTTCTTATCCGAAATATAAAAGTTGGCAACATAGCTGTCCTTATAGTCCTTTTTCTGCAAAAAAACCACCTTAGGTTTGGTCAATGACTGGGCAAACACACAGCCAGGCACAATCCATACCATAAGGAAAAACAAACAGGAAAGCTTTTTCATATTTTCTCCAATACAGTCCTATATTTAAGGATAACTCTTTCCCCCCGCTTTGACAAGGTGTATTTAAAAAAACCGCTCCAAAAAAGATACAATTTATATATGAAGCAAAAGAAAACCTGGCAGGGATCCTCCACAGCAAGGCGAAATTCGGCCTTGTTTTTATTTGTTTTTTTGGGCATGCTGACGGCATTCGGACCGTTTGTAACCGATATGTATTTGCCCAGTCTGCCGGCGATGGCAAACTATTTTTCCGCTTCCGCCTCTTTAGTACAGCTAGGGTTGACATTTTCTATGCTTGGGCTGGCAGCGGGCCAAATTGTATTTGGTCCTTTGAGCAACAAATACGGCCGGCGCAAACCGCTGTTATGGTCTATGGTGCTGTTTTTACTGTCCACGCTGGGCTGTATTTTCTCCCCCAACATTGAATGTTTTGTCCTGCTGCGCTTTGTGCAGGGCATTGCCGCGGCGGGGGGCATCGTCATTTCCCGCTCTATTGCCACAGATAAATTTAAAGGCAAAAATCTTGCCAAAGCTTTGGCTATCGTGGGTGCGATTAACGGTATTGCCCCAGTGGCGGCGCCGGTGGCAGGCGGCATATTGGTAGGGGTCACGGGGTGGCAAGGTATTTTTGCCGTATTACTGGTGCTGGGGTTGGTACTCATGGGCTGTTGTCTGCACTTTAAAGAGTCCCTCTCTCACGTAAAACGCTCCAAAGAAAAACTGTCTAAAACGGCCAGGCTGTTTAAACCGCTTTTTTCCAACCGCACCTATTTGCTCTATACGCTGCAGCTGTCGTTTGCTATGGGCATATTGTTTGCCTATATAGCGGCGTCGCCTTTTATCATTCAGCAGCATTATGGCTTTAGCGCGTGGGCGTTTAGTCTGTTTTTTGCCGTAAACGCTATTGCTATTGGAACAGGGGCGGCTATGTCCGTCAGATTTAAACGGCAGGAAAACTGCGTGCGTTTTAGTTGCGGCGGCATGTTGCTTTTTGGTCTACTGACTGCGCTCTTACTTCCGGCAGGTATCAGCGTGTGGGCGTTGGAAGGGTTACTGCTGTGTCTGCTCTTTAGTATGGGCATGACGTTTACGGCTTCTACCACACTGGCCATGGACAGCGCGCGCCGGCAAGCCGGGGCGGCTTCCGCCTTATTGGGAGCCGGCGGTTTTTTGGCGGGCAGTATTGTATCGCCTTTGGTCGGCTTAGGAAACATGCTCTTTTCTACCGGATTGGTTTTTGCAGTCTGTGCCTTTGGTTCTGCGGCATGCGCCTTTTGGGCACAATACAATAAACAAAAAAATCCGGAAACACAAATAAAGCAAAACGCATAAGCAGACTCTTCTTGCATACCCCTGGCAATATATAAGCCGGGGTTTTCATTTGCCAAAGATTTTATTTGTCCATATTACGGCAGCTGTATATACTGCGGAGCTCTTCTTTCGGACTTACTTTTAAAACACCCCGTCCAGCTCCCCAGTTTTTATTTATCTTTTGGGAAAGCAAAAGCCCCCGCTTTACACGGAGGCTTTTGATGCTAAAGCATAGTGCAATTTAATTTGCAGCTTTACGTTTTCTAAAATACCAACAGAATAAGCCGCACCCCACTATAGAGCCCAGCGTATCCATAAGCATGTCTTTTTGGGCGTCCCATATATCTCCCTGAGAACCCAAGAAAGCAAGCCCGGCTGATCCGCCGTCAATTTCGGCATACGTCCACTCCACCAGTTCCCAAAAATTGGCCACCGCCATAATAAACACAATGCCAAAAAACGCTGCGAACTTAAATGAGGGCACTATTTTCTTTCTCCACACAAATTCGCTGACTAAAAAACCGCTTAAGCCAATGGTAAAATGGGCTATGCGGTCATAATGATTGCGCTCAAAACCGAAAAATTGGGTAACGCTGTCAAAAGGCACTCTTTCAAATGTATAATGTGCCCCTATAATTTGCAAGAAACAAAACAGAAAAATCAAAAAATAAGACAAATTGGAAAACTGAAATTTCTTATACGTTCCCACAAACAAGGCTATCAAAAAGAAAGCCGTCAAAAATTCGGTCCACCATACTTGCACGTCATAAGGAGAGCAGGCGGACCAAATCGTTTCAATAAGCAAAATAATCAGCAAGGATATGAGGAATTTTTTATCTTTATTCATAATTAAAATATTATACATCAAAACAAACGACTGAGTTGTTAGTATTATAAAAGAAAAGGAGAGCCATACAAGCTGCTATAACATCACGAAAAGACAACGACTACAGGAAAACAATACGGGAAAAACACCCCGCTATAGCGGACATTTTCCAATGATGTCTTTATATAAGTCTCTCTTCTCATTTTTTTGGCTGCCCCCACTTTAGAGTTTAAAATATCTTAAAATAACTTGAAAAAGTACAAATAGATTTATACTTCCAAAGACAAAAAATAACCCGCCTCATCTCTGAAGCGGGTTATAAAGTAA
>CALVFA010000024.1 GCA_944326725.1 uncultured Elusimicrobiales bacterium
GAGAAAGAGCTGATGAGCGGCTCTTTGTCGGCTCAGGAGCTGATGGAAAAGTCCAAACGCCACGCTTTTTTAAAGCCGATTATTGAAAAAGAAAACGAAATCAATTCCGTTTTAAAAGCCATAGAAGGGGACCGGGCCATTATTAAAGACGGCTCCGACAAAGAAATGGCCGCTCTGGCCGCAGAAGAACTCTCCGAGCTGGAAGCGCGCCTGCCGCAGCTGCAGCAGGATTTGCGCGTGCTGGTCATTGCGCCGGACCCCAATGATTCCAAAAGCATTTATTTGGAAATCCGCCCCGGCGCCGGGGGGGAAGAGTCCGCCCTGTTTGCCGCAGAGCTGCTGCGCGTCTACCAACATTTTGCCGATGCCAAAGGCTGGAAAACGGAACTGTTGGAATATACGCCTACGGGGCTGAAAGGCTGCAAATACGTCAGTATGTTTATTAAAGGGGAAGGCGCTTATTCGTGGCTGCGTGATGAAGCCGGCACTCACCGCGTCCAGCGCGTGCCCGATACGGAAACCTCCGGCCGCGTGCATACCTCTACCGTAACCGTAGCCATTATGCCGGAAGCGGAAGATATTGATATAGAAATTAAACCGGAAGATTTGGAACTGGAAACCTGCCGCAGCGGCGGCGCCGGCGGGCAGAATGTAAATAAAGTGGAAACCGCCGTGCGCATTATCCACAAGCCCACCGGGGTGGTGGTGTCCTGCCGCGAAGAGCGCAGCCAGGGCAAAAACCGCGAAAAAGCGATGGCTATGCTCAAAGCCAAGCTTTACCAAATAGAAGAAGAAAAGCGCAATAAAGAAATTTATGACGCGCGCAAAAGCCAGGTGGGCACCGGGGACCGCAGCGAGAAAATCCGCACCTACAATTTCCCGCAAAGCCGCGTGACCGACCACCGCACCGGCAACAGCTACCACAATCTGACGGAAATTATGCAAGGCAGCATTGATGAAATTTTGGAGGATTTGCGCAAGCTGCGTTTGGAAGAGAAACTCAGAAACTTACAGCTGTAATAAGGTACAATGGGAGTAGCAATGTCCTGTGTGCCTTGGGCGTGGTATTTTAACCGCTGACCGCGCCGGGACATGGTGTCACCGTCCCGCGCCGGCCGGCGGTTTTTTAGACCGGGCCGTTTGAAGCGTAAACTGCGGAGGCAAAGACAAAATGAGCCAAAAGCGGTTTCAAGCATTTTTTAAGGGCGCTTCCGTTGCGTAAAGATATATGAAGCTACAGACCCGTCACTCTTCTTCCCGTATGGATTTGTTAAAGCAGGCGCAAGCAGTGCTGGCCCTAGCCGCCACGCCGCAGCCGCAGGCTGAGGCGGAATTTTTACTGGCGGCTGCATTGGGCATAAGCCGCACGCGCATGCTGGCGTTTGGAAATGAACCGGTCAGCGCAGACGAAGAAGCGCGCTTTTGGTCTTTTATTGAGCAAAAAAAACAAGGCAAGCCGGTGGCCTATATTACCGGGGAAACGGATTTTTGCTCTCTTACCTTGCGCTGTGACCCGCGCGCCCTAACCCCGCGTCCGGAAACGGAAGAATTGGTGCAATACGCCAGCCGCCTTTTTGAAAAAGGGGCGGACCCGGATATACTGGATTTATGCACCGGCACCGGGTGTATTGCACTGGCGCTGGCGGCGCGTTTCCCGCGCGGGCGCGTAACGGCGGTGGACATTTCGCAGGACGCTTTGTGCTTGGCCTCGGAGAATGCAAGGCGGACCAAATTGCAGGAGCGGGTGCAGTTTTTGCAAAGTGATTTGTTTGAAAATGTGATGGGCACATTTGATTTAATCGTGTCCAACCCGCCCTATATTGCCTCTGGGGATTTGGCTCATCTCTCAGCTGAAGTCAAGCAAGAGCCCCAGCTGGCTTTGGACGGCGGGGCCGACGGGCTGGATATTATCCGGCGCATTGCGGCAGTAGCGGCGGATTATTTAAATCCGCACGGCACGCTGGCTATGGAAATTGGCGCCGGGCAGGCGCCGGCGGTATGTGCTTTGTTTGACGCAGCGCGCTGGGAAGGCGGCGTAAAAAAAGATTTCGCAGGGATAGAACGTTTTGTATTTGCCCGGCTGAAGTAGCCCGGGCGCACCGGGCGCAAACCGGCGCGTAAATTGATTTTCAAGGAGTGTATATGGACAGATTTCTAGTAGAAGGCGGCAGAAGATTAAAAGGCGTTGTGAAAATCAGCGGTTCTAAAAATGCGTGTTTGCCTATTTTGGTGGCGTCATTGCTTACCGACGAGCCGTTTGTGCTGCACCGCGTACCTAATTTGCGCGATGTGCGCACCACGCTTAAAATTTTGACGGCCTTGGGCAAAAAAGCTCAGTATGAAAACGGCACCGTCACCATTACCGCCGACGGAGATTTAAAAAATGTGCTGCCTTATGAACTGGTCAAGCAGATGAGAGCCAGCTTTTGGGTGGCGGGGCCGCTGCTGGCGCGGTTTAAAGAGGCGGTCATTCCTCTGCCGGGCGGCTGTGCTTTGGGCGCGCGTCCGGTGGATATCCATTTAAAGGGCTTTGAACGCTTGGGCGCCACATGCCAAACCGAACGCGGCAATGTGGTGCTTTCGGCGCAAAATTTGCAGCCGGCTAAAATTACCTTGCGCTTCCCCAGTGTGGGCGCTACGCAGAATTTGATGATGTGCGCCGCTTTAATACCGGGGGAAACGGTGCTGGAAAATGTGGCCAAAGAGCCGGAAATTGACGATGTGGCCGCGGTGCTAAACCAAATGGGTGCGGAAGTGTTTACCGATGAGAAAGGGCGTCTAGTCGTGCATGGAAAAGAACATTTGGGCGGCGTAGAACACACCGTCGTGGCAGACCGCATTGAAAGCGGCAGCTATATGATTGCCGCCGCCGCCGCGCGCGGCGATGTAAAGGTGGACGGCTGCGTGCCGGAGCATAATTCCATTTTGCTGGAGTATTTGCAAGAGGCGGGGGTGCCCTTGGAAATCGGTGCAGATTATGTGCATGTCAAGCCGTATGACACCCCGTTAAAACCCCTTCGCATGAAAACGGCCCCTTACCCGGGTTTTGCCACGGATTTGCAGGCGCCGTGGATGACGCTGATGGCCTTGGCAAACGGCGCTAGCGAGATAGATGAAGACATTTTTGAAAACCGCTTTATGCACGCACCTGAATTGGTGCGTATGGGGGCCGATATTGTGACGGAAAAAAGCATTGCGCGCGTAAACGGCGTAAAGCAGCTCTCCGGCGCGCATGTGATGGCTTCAGACTTGCGCGGCGGGTTTGCCCTTTTGATTGCGGGTTTGTGCGCCCTGGGCATTACGGAGATTGAACGCGTCTACCATATTGACCGCGGGTATGAAGACCCCGAAGGCAAATTAAACGCACTGGGCGCTAAGGTGACGCGTTATAACCCGGACAAAGACGATTTTTAATTTGTTTATACGAGGCGCGCCGTTATGCCTGCTTCTTTGGGGTCTTTTTTCCAACAATTGCAACAGCGCACGGGGCCGGGCTTTGGCGCCGGGCCGAAGGGGTTTGCGCGGCTGATGAAACGGCTGGGCCGCCCGCAGGACAGTTTTCGCATTATACACGTGGCGGGTACCAACGGCAAAGGCAGCGTCTGCCACCTGTGCGCAGAGGCTTTGCAGGCGCAGGGTTGGCGGACGGGGCGGTTTATATCGCCTCATTTATTTTCCGCGCAAGAGCGCATTTGTGTAGACGGAAAACCCATTTCCCGCCCGGCCTTTGTCCGCCTGTGCCAAAAGGTGCTGGCGGAGCAGAAAGAGCCGCTGAATTTTTTTGAAATTATTACTGCCGCCGCTTTTCTTTATTTTTCAGAACAACAGGTGCAATACGCCGTTTTGGAAACGGGCCTGGGCGGGCGCAAAGACCCCACCAACCTCTGTCGTCCCGATGTATGTATTATTACATCTATTGGCCTGGACCATTGTGCCCTTTTGGGCGGTACGCTAAAACAAATCGCCTTTGAAAAAGCCGGCATTATTAAACCCGGCGTGCCGGTTTTTTGCCCGCCTCTTGCGGCACCGGCTTGGGCGGGAATCCGCCGCTGTGCTTCTGCCGCGCAGGCGCCCTTGCATCAGGTAAAAGAGGGGCAGCCTTTTCAGTTGCAAAAAATAGATTGGGCCCGCGGGCGTCTGATTTTAAGGAAAGGAAAGACCCTGTGGCCTTTGCATATTTTAGGGGAAAAACAAACGCAAAATGCGTGTTTGGTTTATCAGGCATGCCGCTTTTTGGGCGTAGAAGAAAGCGCGCTTAAAAAAGCCTTTGCCCAGGTGCGAGTGCCCTGCCGTTTTGACATGGTGCGCAAGGGACCGAAGCGGATTATTTTTGACGGAGCGCATAACCCGCAGGCGGTGCGCGTGCTGATTCGTTTTTTACAGCGCAGCCCATGGGATAAACAGGCCGCGCTGGTGTGCGGGTTTATGAAAGATAAAGATTATCCGCAGATGATCAAAGAGCTAGCCCCTCATTTTGCAGCTTTGTATTTGACCCGCCCGCGCGGGCCGCGCGCGGTTGCCCCTGAGCAGTTAGAAGCGGTTTTGCTGGGCGCGGGGAGAAAAGAAAACGCCAGCGGGCGCGGGCCGAACCGAGCGGATTTTGCGGCGGAAAATTCCGCAAAAAGCAAAACGGCTTACCGCGTAGCTGCCGCGTCTAAAAAAAGAAAAAATTCCGCCGCGGGCGAAGTGTGCTGTTTCGCATGTGCCAGCCGGGCTTTGCGCGCGGCCTGTGCAAGATATAAAACCGTGGTGGTCAGCGGGTCTTTTTATTTAGCGGGATACCTTCGCGCGCGTAGGGGATTGACAGAAAACTCCGATTGTGATTAAATTAGATATAATCTTTTTTTCGGCAGGGCAGCTATGGCATTTGAAAACAACCAGTCCGAAGGACAAACTGATATCGCGCGTTTCTTGGAAAAATTTAACCAAGACGTATCCTCTTCCGACTTTTCTTTTAGCCGCCCGGAGCCTAAAGAAAGCCGCAAACCTGCCTCTGTAAGCAACCAACAGCAGTACCAGCAATCTTTTGAAAAGCTGGAAGAAAAAATCCGCGAACTGGAAGACAAGTTTGAGGCTTCCTCCGCCGTGAGTGAGGCCATCATGCGTGAGCTGGCGCTCAGCCGCAGCGCCGCAGAAGAAAACCGCAAAAGCAAAGACGCTTTTATGGCTAACATTTCTGTAACGATTGCCCATTTAAAAGAAACGGTGGAGAACCTTTCCCGTGCCCAAAGTGCACCTAAAATTTATGATCCCGCCCCGGCGCCGGGCCGCGCCTTTGATACCTTGCCTGCTGCCCGTGCGACGGCGGAAGAATATTTGGCCATGGCCCATTACCGGCCGGAAAATTACCGCGCCGCCCAGCAGGCCAAACTATATAATGAACGGGCGCAGAAAGAGCAAGCCCTGTCCGAATTGCGTATAGCGCGGGAAGAAAAAGAGCGCGCGCTGACGGATTTACAGACGGCGCAAACGCAGAAAGAGCAGGCGCTGGCGGATTTGCATATAGTCCGCACGGAAAAAGAGGTGGCCGCTTCCCAAGCCAAGACGGAGCGGGAAGAAAAAGCGCGTATTATTTCCAGTCTGCAGCAGAAAGCTTCCCAGCTTAAAGCCGTCAACGTGGCTTTGGACCGCGAAATTAAACGGGTCCAGCAGGAAAAAACGGAAGCGTTGCGCAAATCGGCGGAGCAGGCCAAAGAAATTTTGTCTTTGCGCGACGCACTGACCGCCGCGGAAGAGCGGTTTAAATCTTTTGATTTTGAAGGGCGTATCATTTCCATTAAACGCCATTACCAGCATAAAGTAGCCACGCTGGAAAGCCAGCTGCAGGAAATTTCCAATACCTGCATGAAGCAAGTGGAAGAAATAGAAACGCTGAAAGCGGAAAACTTGAAATTGCATAAAGTGGCTGAAGAGCGCGAACAGCTGGCGGCGCTGTATGAAGCCAAAACCCGCGAGCTGGAAGAATTGCAGGCTTCCGTGGCGCAGCTGCGCGCCGCAAGCGACAATACCAATCAAGCCCGCTTGGCGGCTTTTACGCACCGCATGCAGCGGCTGCAGCAGGAACATGAAGAGCTCTCTGAACGCCTGACGCAGGCGCAGGCGGCATTGCAGACGGTAAACGCCGAGAAACAGACGCTGGAAGACAATTTTAAAGTATTGCTGGGCAAGATTGAACAAAATGACGCCGTGATTGAAGAGTTGAAACAAAAAATTGCGGTGCTGAGCCAGGAAAACCGGGAACTGAAAAAAGACCGTTCTTCTTCCATGGCCGAAGGGGTAAAGGCGCCTGTGGTCCGCCAGCCCGTGCCGGTGGCGCGCCATCCTCTTTCCTCTAAGCCGGCTGCGCCGGTGGTTCGCCCGGCTGCCCAAGCGGCCCCTCAGACCCAGCCGCCGCTGCCGGAGCCGGAAACCGCCCCGGTGGAAATGCAAAACACCATGCGCTCCAAACTGCAGACGGACGCAGATTTGCCGGAGATCCGCGTGGCGGAGCCGACGCCCCAGGAAGAGCTCTATGACGGGGAAGACTTTTTGGAAAAGACGGACAGCTTTATCGGGCGCATGAAATGGTCTATTTTCCGGGAAGATAAATAAATTTAAAATACATTTCAAAGCCTGATATTATATCAGGCTTTTTCATTGGATAAAAAATGACAGAAAAATTACGCATAGCCGTTTTATATGGCGGTAAATCAACAGAGCATGAAGTGTCTGTGCATAGTGCACAGACAGTGTGCCGCGTGCTGGAGCAGAACTGCGGTTACACGGTAATACCCATTTTTATTAATAGAGAAGGCTACTGGTTTTTGCAGGAGCAGTGCGGCCCGGCTACGGCCTCTGATGAGCCTGTTACGCCGGTGGTTTCACCGCGTGGTACGTTATATATGCCTTCGCGTGATTTGTTTATGCGCCCCGACGTTTATTTCCCCGTATTGCACGGCACCAACGGAGAGGACGGCACCATGCAGGGCTTGCTGGAATCTTTAGACGTACCGTATGTGGGGTGCGGGGTGCTCTCTTCGGCTATGGCTATGGATAAAGAAGTGGCCAAAATAGCGGCCTGGAAGTGGGCGATTCCCGTGTTGCCGTATAAAAAGCTTTCACGCGGAGTGCCTTATGATAAGGCCGCATTGGAAGCGTGGGCGGCGCAGACGGGATTTCCGGTTTTTGTAAAACCGGTGCGCTTGGGCTCTTCAGTAGGAGTGACAAAAGTTAAATCCGCGGCCGGACTGCACCAGGCGGTGGAATTTGCTTTGCGTTTTGATACCGATGTACTGGTGGAAAAAGGGGTGGAAAACCCGCGGGAAGTGTTTTGCGGTTTGCTGGGGGAAGGAGAAGAAGTAATTTCTTCCCAATGCGGTGAGCTGAAAACATTGCCAGGCGAGTTTTTTGATTATCAGGCTAAATACATTACTGTCGGCGGGTGTGAAACGCGCGTACCGGCTGACTTGCCCGCTCAGACGCTGGAACAGCTGCGCCAGTACAGCGAAGTCGTTTTTAAAGCCTTGCGCGGCAGCGGCCTGGCACGGGTGGATTTTTTGGTGGGGCAAGACGGCAAGGCTTGGTTTTCTGAAATTAATACCATGCCGGGTATGTCGCAGACCAGCCTTTATCCGCAGCTGTTTGAAGCGTCCGGCGTGCCTTATGAGGAAGTGTTGCAACGCTTGATTGCGCTGGCGCGGCGCAATTGGGAACAACGGCGCAGCTTGTCCTTGGAGCGTGTGGGGTGATGTGGGCTATGTGGCGGCGGTTTGTAAGTTTGGATTTTAAGCTTAAGCTGGTACTGGTGTTCTGCTTGTATGGCATGTTGCTTAATACGGCGTTTCTCTGCCGAGATATGCAGCAAGGGGGGCTTTTGCTGCGGCTGCATATTGGATTTTGGGTATTATATGCCGGACAAGTTGTTTTTCTTTTACTAAAAGAACGCATGGTGTTTGTGCTGTCTTTATTGCAGGCTGTGCTGGCATTTTTAACCAATGCTGATTTTTCTTTTGTGCCAGTGGTGCGTCTGGCGGGATATGCCGTCTTTTTAGTAAAAGGGGAATTTACCATAGAAGAGATGGACGTCTATAAATATGTTTTTATATCCGCCTGCTTGACTTTGGAACTGCTAAAAACATATTGGATGTTTGCTCTTCTGCCGCCGCCCAAAAAGAAAAAATCGGCAGTGGCAGAAAATCCTTCAGATGTAACTTGTTAGACTTTTAAAACCCCGCTTTTAAGCGGGGTTTTCTATCAGTATCTTTGTTGGAAACCCCCAGGCATAAATTCGGAAAATGGAGCGAAGGGCCCGGTCTAGAAAAGCGGGGTTTTGTTACAAAGAGTTGAGCGGCAGCCCCCCTAGAGCAAAGCAGAAATTGAGCCATAACAAAACCTGGGTTTATGTCTGGGCCTTCTATTAAAAACCCCGGCTTAGCCGGGGTTTTCGGCTATTGGTATTTGGCGATGAAGTCTGTTTTAAACTGGCTGAAGGTACCGTTTTCTATGGCTTGGCGTATGTTTTCCATCGTACGCGTTAAGAAGCGGATATTGTGCATGGAAAGCAGGCGGTGGCTGGTCAGTTCTCCGCTGCGGAACAGATGGCTTAAATACGCACGCGAATAGTGACGGCAGGCAAAACAGTCGCAATGTTCGTCCAGCGGGCGCTCGTCTAGGCGGAAGCAGGCGTTTTTAATGTTTAACCGGCCTTCCTCGGTCATGACCATGCCGTTGCGCGCCACGCGGGTGGGCCACACGCAGTCAAACATATCTACCCCGCGCTCTACACAGTTTAGAATTTCCACCGGCGTTCCCAGGCCCATAAAATAGCGGGGTTTTTCTTCGGGCAGGTTTTGCGTTACCGCCAGCACGGCTTCATTCATTTGCTCTTGGCTCTCCCCTAAAGAAAGCCCGCCTATGCAGTAGCCGTGTGTGTCTAAAGAGGCCATGTGCAGGGCCGCTTCTTTGCGCAAATCTGGGAAAATGGAGCCTTGAATAATGCCAAAAAGTAAGGAATTTCCCACCGTAAACGAGCCGTCAGCATTTTGAGTAATTTGCTGCTGCGGCACCGTTTTTTGATATTGGGCGGCGGCGCGTTCAGCCCAGCGTTTGGTCTGCTCCAGCGCCAGGCGAGCCTCACGTTTGGCGGGGTCTTTGGCGTGAATGCATACGTCTAACATCGTCCAAATGTCAGAGCCGATTTCGCTTTCAAATTGTATCACGTTTTCCGGGGTAAAAAGGTGCTTGCTGCCGTCGTGGTGGGAGCGGAACAACACGCCCTCTTCGCTGATTTTGCGAAATTGGGAAAGGCTGTATACCTGGAACCCGCCCGAATCGGTTAAAATACTGCCGTCCCACTTCATAAATTTGTGCAGGCCGCCCAACTGTTGCAAAGTTTTTGTGCCGGGGCGCAGATAGAGGTGGTAGGTGTTGGAGAGCAAACACTCGGCATGCACTTCACGCAAATCGGCCGAGGTCAATGCCTTGACGCTGGCCTGCGTAGCCACCGGCATAAATACAGGAGTCTGTACGGCGCCATGTTTGGTGTATAAAACACCCCTGCGGGCGCGGGTGTGGGGGTCTTTTTTTAAGATATGAAAGGGAGAAATCATACATATATTTTATCATATACGGATTTTGCCCGTCCGCCCAGTATGTGTGGGGGGTGTCCACTCGCCCTGTGCGTGGGGGTTTTGCCCGCCCGCCCTATGCGTGTATAAATTTTATTTGCCCGCCCAGCGTGTATGCGCCCTTTGCTGCCGCCGAAATACGACTGACTATTTTTGTTAAGAGGGCGGAAAGTAAAGAAGAGAAACACCGGGAAGATCGCCAGTGTGGCTTAAAGGCGGTTTATGTTTGTTGTTCGTTGTTCCGAATGACATTTGCTTGGCAAAAGTTCTCCGGGGCTGTAGTTCTTCCCTGCGGGTAAAGATAAGAAAACGGCCGGACAAGGCCGCAGCCGATGTGAAGGGGTAAATAATGGGTGCTCCGCCGGGATACAAACACAGACACTAATATGCGCATGCGCGGTTATAAAAACCGGCGACGGGGAAGAAAAGAGAACTGTCTGCTCAGCAAAGGGCCCCCTATTAGTGCAGGCGCTATAGCACGGCACACAATAAAAAGGAACGCCAGCTCATAAGCGTATGAACGGACGTTCCTTTTAGGGATACTGCCACCCTTTTCTCCCCCCCGGGAAAATGAGTGAAAAAGTGATGTAAGGGCGGGCAAATATATGTATAACTTATTAAGGTTATAAAACCTATATAAAAAAGATTAGTAAATAAGAGAAAGTTTGTCAAATTTTTATGAAGCAACAGGGCTGCCCCCCGCTACAAAGAAGAAAAGATATATTGTTCTTTACAGGATTTTAAGTTATACTTACTCTATGAAAATAACGAATACACAGAAAAATATTTTTAATATGCCTCGGGCATTTTTTAACGTTCTCTTTCAGACACGTCTTTCCCGTGAACATTGTATCTATGGCGGTTTTACGCTGATAGAACTGTTGGTCGTAGTGCTGATTATCGGCATATTGGCGTCTATTGCTTTGCCGCAGTATACGCTGGCGGTAGAAAAAGCGCATGCGGCAGAGGCGATGGTCCATTTAAAAGCTATTCAGCAAGCGGGGGATCTTTGTGGCCTTGAAAAAGGGGTTTCTATATCCGATGGTTACTGTACTTTTGATGAGGCAAATATTGATATTCCGGGCTTGATAATAGAAGACTCTGTCGATGCGTCAACGGAAGAATTTGGTTATTATTGCGATGAAGGTGGTTGTATGAACCCTTATGCGGAGCGTGATAAAGCAGGTTTCCATTACTTTATCAAATTGAGGGATACGCTTTATGATTTTCAAAAAACGACTTGCTATGGTGATAATCCAAAAGGCCAGCGGTTATGTAAGGCTTTAGGTGGAAAAGAAATAGAAAATTATGGGGATAGAGTTATTTATGAGTTATAAAACCAGGGCTTTGGCCCTGGTTTTTTATAAATATTTCTCATCAAAAACTCAGGGCCTAAGTCTTAGAAATGATTCTAAGCAAGCAGGGGTTCCGGCAAGGAGCTGGGAGGTGGGGAAAACGGAGCAAAACGGGAATTGGAACAGAGTAAACCCCCGGGCTAACGCCCGGGATTTGTTATAAAAGCAGCATACTGTCGCCAAACGAATAGAAGCGGTATTTCTTTTCCACCGCTTCGCTGTAGGCGCGGAAAATAAAATCTTCCGACGCAAAGGCCGTCACCATACACAGCGGCGTGGAATCAGGAAAATGAAAATTGGTAATAAAACAGTCAATCGCTTTAAATTTATAGCCGGGGTAAATAAACAAATCCGTCCATTTCTTGCCGCTTTGCGTCAGGCCGTTTTCGGTAAAGCTTTCCAGCGTGCGTGTGCTGGTGGTGCCGACGGAGAAAATGCGCTTTCCCGCTTTGCGCGCGGCATTGACCAGCGCGGCGGTTTGCGGCGGCACTTCGGCCAGCTCTGCCAGCATATGGTGTTGCTCTGGTTCCCCGCGCAGCGGCTTAAATGTGCCCCAGCCTACATGCAGGGTGATATAGGCAATTTGCACGCCTTTGTCTTTTAATTTCTGCAGTAATTCTTCTGTAAAATGAAAACCCGCCGTCGGCGCGGCAATAGATCCTTCATGCTTGGCATATACCGTTTGGTAGCGTTCTTTGTCGCCGGCCAAGCTGGGGCTTAGGCCTTCGTGTTTGCGGGCCTTTTCAATGTATACCGGCAGGGGCATCAGCCCGTGCCCGTGGCAAAAAGGCAAAATGTCTTCTTGGTTAAAGCGGACCAAAACTTCGTTGTTTTCCGTCTTGCCCAGCATTTGCCCGGTTAAGCCGTCTCCAAAATCCAGCTCGGCATTTTCTTTATAGTCGCGCGTCAATACCGTCCAGATATGCGGGTCCTGTTGCGGGCGCACCAGCAGAATCTCCACCTTGCCGCCGGTTTTTTTATGCGCAAACAGTTTAGCAGGAAAAACTTTGGTGTTGTTTAGCACCAGTACGTCGCCGGGGTTAAAATATTGGTCAATATCGTGAAAAATGCGGTGCTCTATAGTCTGAGTGTCGCGGTGCAGCACCATCAGGCGTGAGCTGTCACGCGGGGTGGCGGGCTGCTTGGCAATTAAGGGGTCAATGTTAAATTGTTTAAAACGTTCAAAAGCCATATTACTGCTCCGTGATTTTAGATGAAGGGAAATAATTGGACAAAATCTGTTTATAGGTTTTTTTATCCAAGGCCATGCCTTTGGCGCCGTCTTGGCACATGCCTACGCCGTGCCCATAGCCATGACCGGAAAATTTAAACCCGCCGGCGGCTTTGTCTATATCGGTAATTTTGCAGCTTCTGAGTACGCTGCTGCCCACCGAAAGACGGAACTTGGGGCAGGAGAGCTCTTTCTTGCCGCTGGAAGTGGTGAACACCAGCGTTTCGGCGCGTTTGGAGGGGCTTTTTTGCCCGACGGCAATTTTCTTGACATTTCCTTTGAGGCCGTTTTTGTTGACAAAAGCATTGATGGATTTCTGCGGGACGGTTTTGCTCCAGCTGTAGCTTTTGCTGGTGCTGTCATAGCTACAGGAAGCGCCTTGTAAGGGTTTTATCGTGGGGGCGGAAGAGCCGGTCCAGCTCTTGGCGTCGTCCGTGCCGCCGCCGCAGTTGGCGTGGTAATAGGTGTAAAAGGGCTTGCCTTTGTAGGTCAAGATTTGGCCTTTGGTGGCGCTGACGGCCTGGCGTACGCTGTCATAGGTTTTGCCGGAGCCTTTATACATTTGGCTGCGCACGTCGCTGTAAAGGTCAAAATCTTTTTTCTTTTTGTTTTTAATTTCCATCAGCGTGTAGGTGCGCGCGGCTACGGCTTGCGCCTTAAGCGCTTCCAGCGGCCAGGACGGGCTCATCTCATAAGGCAACACCCCCAGCAGGTAATCTTCCATATCCGTATATTCCACCAGCTTAAAGGTTTTGCCTGACGGTACGGCGTAGAATTTGCCGGTGTAGCTGTTTTTCTGAAAAGTCAGTTTGACGCCTTTAGCCGGCTCTATGACTAAAGTGCCGTCGCTTTGAAGTGCGCCCAATTTCAGCTTGCCGCCGCCCAGGGCCTGGACGGAAAGCGTTTCGGGTTTACTGACTTTAAATTTTTTCTTGGAGCCCAGCGCATAAATGGAAACTAAACCGGAGTTTTGGATTTGGGCATTTTTTAAATTTTCCGCCAGCAATACGCGCACAGTCTGCGCGCCCAGCGGTGCGCAGAAAAGAGGAAAACACAGGAAAAGAAGAAAAAGTTTTTTCATAAATTTTGTGTAATATAGCGGCCCTGCTTGGGTGGCGCCGGATATCCTGCATTGGGTTTTCTATGCCTTGCAGTACGCTTAAAAAGAGCGGTGTTTTGCACAGAAGGGCGCTTGTTTTGCGCTGTTTGCCAGGCGAATTTTGAAGCGGTCAGAGACCACTTTTCTGTGTATGGGCCGGCGCGGTTAAAACAATAGGCCTTCTGCGCGTTTTCTGCCCAAATGGTCATAGGCCTTTTGGGTGGCTACGCGTCCGCGCGGCGTGCGCGCAATAAAGCCGGCTTTAATTAAGTATGGCTCTATGGCGTCTGTCAGCGTGTCCACCGCTTCCGATACGGCAATAGCTAGGTTGTCCACGCCCACCGGCCCGCCGCCAAAGCGGTCTATGAGCGCTTCCAAAATGCGTTTGTCTACGCTGTCTAAGCCCTCGCAGTCAATGTCTAAAGAGTCCATTGCCGTAATGGCAATGTCGCGCGTGATGACGCCCTGGCCTTTTACTTGGGCAAAGTCGCGCGCGCGGCGCAGCAAGCGGTTAGCAATACGCGGCGTGCCGCGGGAGCGTTTGGCCAACTCCGTCAGACCCTCGCGGTCGGCGGCTATGTTTAAGAGCCGTGCCGAGCGGGCCAAAATATCCGTAATTTCTTTAATCTCGTAAAAACCCAAGTTAAATACAATGCCAAAGCGGTCGCGCAGCGGCCCGGTCAACAGCCCGGAGCGGGTGGTGGCGCCCACCAGCGTAAATTTAGGCACCGCCAGCTTGAGCGTGGTAGAGCCTGCGCCTTTGCCGGTGTTAATAAAGAAAGTGAAATCTTCCATCGCGGGGTAGAGGGCTTCTTCCACCGCAGGGTTTAGGCGGTGTATTTCGTCTACAAACAAAATGTCCCCGTCGGAAAGCTCCGTCGTCAGCATGGCAGCCAAATCCCCGGGGCGCGCCAGCACCGGGCCGGAGGTGGTTTTAATGTTGACGCCCATTTCTTTGGATAAAATATTGGCTAATGTGGTTTTGCCCAGACCCGGGGGGGAATAAAATAAACAATGGTCCAGCGCTTCGCCGCGGGAGCGGGCCGCCTGGATAAAAATACGCAGGTTTTCTTTGAGTTTGTCCTGCCCGACAAATTCGTCCAATGTGCCCGGACGCAGCGCCGCTTCCAAGCCGTTGGACTCGTCGGATAATTGGCGCACGTCTAACACTTCGTTTTGGTTGTTCATTTTTTCAACACCCGCAGGGCCTCTTTGATGATATGTTCAATTTTATCGTCGGGCCGTATGCCTTCGTTATAAAGCTGTTCTATGGCGCGGCGGCTTTCGGCGGCGGAATAGCCCAGCGCTTCCAGCGCTTCCAGCACCCCGCTCATATACGGCGCATCGTCTAAGACTTTGATTTTGCTGGAGCCCTGCACGCTGACGGCGTCCATTTTGTCTTTAAGCGAGGCAATTAATTTTTCCGCCGTTTTAGCGGTAAAGCCAAAAATGCCGGTTAAAATTTTGGGATCGCGCTTGATAATAGCCGCGTGGAAGTCCGCCACCGAGCGCAGGGCTTTGTTTAAAAATTCCAGCGCTTTTTTGGCCCCCGTATTGGGAATAGCGGTTTTAAAAAGGGTCCAAAGCTCTTTATCTTCTTTGGACAAAAATCCGTACAATACAGTCCCGTCATAAGGAGAAATGGATTCGGCAATATACAGCGCAGCTTCCCGCCCGGTTTCCAGCTCTTGGGCACTGCTTTTGGCAATATTTATTTCATAACCCACGCCGCCGCACACGAGGATAACCGCGTCTTCTTTTACTTCCAGCACTTCGCCTTTGAGGTATGCAATCATATGGTTATTTTAGCATATATGGGCGCTTTCTTCTTGCCAAAGGAAGAAGGAGGGCGAAGGGGATTGGTTGACACGGGGCGGAGTAAAGAGCTCTGGGAAGTTGTTTTAGAAACATTGCTGGCTGGAGAGATAGGAAAGGCTTGACTTTTTTTTTGATAAATTTTGCCTATGAGCAAAATTTATCAAAAAAAGAACCCCGAAGGGAAAACCCCCGCTAAAGGCAGATTTGGCGGTTTTACGCTGGTAGAACTTTTGGTGGTGGTGCTGATTATCGGCATTTTGGCGGTTATTGCCTGGCCAAAATACCAGGTAACTGTATTTCGCTCTAAATTAGCCTCAACGCAGTCTACGGTAGCCGCTTATGCACAGGCCTTGGAACTTTATTATATGGAAAACGGAGAATATCCCTCTTCTGCGGCTTTATTGTCTATAAATAAAATTAACGGCTGTGAATACCATGGTGGAGCCCGGTTTGTTTGTGGGGATATTATGTATGATGGGTGGTATTCTCCGGCGGGGATAGAGCAAAGACAATATGCTTATATCATTGGATCCGTGAGAGGAGAAGGACTGGAGTATTTGCAATTTTTAAAATACAGTCCTAGAAATCCAAATGAAAGGTATTGTGCGGCAGACAATGCCTTTCCTATAGCTAAAAGAACGTGTAAAAGTACAGAGGGAGTGTTTACTTCAGGAGTATCCCGAGGAGGTAATTTTTCTTATTATCGGTTGCCTTAAATTATTTCCCGAACTTTTTTAACTGGGCGGCTTTGGCCGCCTTTATTTTTTCCAAAAAAGCAGCCTGTACGTTGATTTTTTGGTTCAAAGGGGCGGTTTTGTGGTGGCAAATGCCAATGGCTACGGCGTCGGCCACGTCGTCTGGTTCGGGCTGTTTGTCCAGGTTCAGCGTCAGCTGCACCATGCGCTGTACCTGTTTTTTATCGGCGGTGCCGGTGCCGCATAAAATCATTTTCACGCGTTTAGGCGGATAAAAAGCAATGGTTTTGCCGGCCTGTTCGCACGCCAAAATAATGACGCCGCGCGTCATAACCGTGTTAGCCATAGTGACGGCGCGCTTTAAGAAAAAGTTTTGCTCCATGGCCACCTGGTCGGGGGTGTATGTAGAGAGAATTTTTTGCAGTTCCTGATAAATATAATGCAGACGTTTAGGTAGCTCTTGCCCCGTTTGGGTGTGAATAAGCCCGCACGCCACCAAAGAAAGCGCGGCGCGTTCGTTGCGTTTCACAATGGCCCAGCCGGTGCGGTCTAGGCCCGGGTCTATGCCCAGCACGACGGATTGCATACTGTTATTTTAAAAAAACCGCCCGCTTCCTGTAAAGGCTGCGGGCGGTTTTACTTTGGTTAGAAAAACTATTTGTCCAGTTTAGCCATAATATCATCGGGGATATTATAGTTGGAATAGACGTTTTTCGTGTCGTCGTGGTCGTCCAGTTCTTCCATCATTTTCATCAAGGATTCCGCCACGTGTTCGTCAGTGATATTCACTTCCGTATCGGGCAGCATGGTCAGCTCGGCCGATTCGGGGGTGATGCCTTTGTCTTCAATGGCCTTTTTGACGGCTTCAAAGGTGGCGTCCGGCGCGGTGATGACTTCGTAAGCCTCCCCTTCCGTGCGCACGTCTTCGGCGCCGGCTTCCAGGGCCAGGTTCATCAGGTCATCTTCGCCAATGGCGTCTTTAGCCACTACGATAACGCCTTTGCTCTTAAACATATAAGATACACAGCCGGAGGTGCCAATAGAGCCGCCGCGGCTGGTAAAAATTTTGCGGATTTCCGCAAAGGTGCGGTTTTTATTGTCAGTGGTGCATTCCACAATGACCGCCGTAGAGCCCGGGCCGTAGCCTTCGTAGGTGATTTCTTCGTACGAAACACCCGGCAGCTGACCGGTACCTTTCATGATAGCGCGTTTGACGTTATCGGAGGGCATGTTGGCTGCGCGCGCGTCGTCCATGGCTTTGCGCAGACGGGGGTTTTGGTCGGGGTTACCGCCGCTCATTTTGGCGGCGATGGTGATTTCTCTTAAAATTTTGGTAAATACTTTGCCTTTTTTGGCGTCTACGAGGGCCTTTTTATGTTTAATACCGGCCCAGTGTGAATGTCCACCCATGGGTTTACTCCTTACTGCAAGATTAGATAAATTTATTCTAGCAAATTTTCTGCGCTTGGTTGAAGAGCTTGAGCGGTTGATGGCGTGTGCGGCGGAGGGGGGAGGGGATTTGCTAGAATAAACCTATGAAAAAGGCAGATTTAATTCTTACACAGCTTCAAGAGCAGGCCGACCCGGACCGCGCGGCCGGACAGCAGCGTTTTTTTAAAACAGGCAAAGGCGAATATGCCGAAGGGGATCAGTTTTTGGGCCTTACGCTGCCCCAAACGCGCGCGCTGGCTAAAAAATGGGCCGCACAAGCGCGGGAAGAAGATTTGGAGCGGTTGTTTGCTAGTCCTTGGCACGAAGCCCGCGCTGTGGCGGTTCTAATATTGGTGGAGCAGTTTGAGAAAAACAAAGACGAAAAAGCGCGCAAGGCTGTTTTTGATTTTTATGTGGCCCATTTGCCGCGCTGCAACAACTGGGATTTAATTGATATTTCCGCTTATAAAATTATCGGTGCGTATCTGTACGGGCGTAAAGATTGTCGGCTGTTTTATCGTTTGGCGCGTTCGCGCAATTTGTGGCAGCAGCGGGCGGCTGTCGTGGGCACGATGTATTGGGTAAAGCGGGGGGATTTTGCCGTTACGCTGGATTTGGCGCGGCAGTTTTGCAGCCACCCGCATGATTTAATGCACAAGGCCGCCGGCTGGCTTTTGCGTGAAGTGGGTAAAAAAGACGAAGCGGCTTTATGTGCGTTTTTAGATGAGAACTGCCGCCATATGCCGCGCACCATGCTGCGCTACAGTCTGGAGCGGCTGAGCCCGCAGAAAAAGAAACGGTATATGGCAAAATAAAATCCGCCCGCGGGCGGATTGTTTGCAAATATACAACTTGTAAATAAAATATCAGTTCTTGCCTCATATAAATAAAAAAATCCCGGACATTTGCCCGGGATTTTTATCTTACGTATATCTTATGATTGGGTGTTGGGCGCGGGTTTCTTTTTTCTGAAAATAAATACCTGATGGGGTACGCGGGAGACACTCCAACCGAATATAGAGCCTAAGCAGCCATATTTTTGGTGTTCCCAAACTGTTTCTATCCGGTAAAGTTCCCAGCCCTCTTGGGCGTATTTTTTCAGAAGAGTCAAAAAACCCTCATTAAACGAAGACAATTTGGCGTAATTTACTTCTATTTCTCCACAGACGCAGGTATATTCATGCGATGTGTGGTCAAAAGATGGCGTGTTGATTCTGTCTTGAATATGAATGATTTCTCCGTCTTCTTTTTTATTGCCTTTCAAGATAGCGCGGATAAGAAAAACAACCGCAGCTAAAATAACAACAATTACTAATATTTCCATACCCCCTCCTAGTAAAAGTGCCCCGTGCGGGATTCGAACCCGAACCACCGGTTCCGAAGACCGGTACTCTATCCAGTTGAGCTAACGGGGCGCCAAACAATCGGTTCTGCCGCGGCAGAACTTTTTTATTCTAGCATTTTAAAGGTAAATACCGAAAGCTACAAGCGCATTAGGTTTTACCGTATGGGAGTCTGCCCGTTAAAGGCAATACTGAGGGAGATTTTAGTTGTTGCGGCTGGAAAGCGGCTCCGGGTGCACTGTAACAAACGTGCCCGGGCCGAAGCGCCCGCGCAGGCGGCTTTCCACCTGTTCGGTAATTTCATGCACGCGCACAAAAGGCGTGTCGTCCGCCACATAAATATGCAGCTCTATGGCGGCGTTGGGGCCGATGCGGCGGGTTTTGATTTCATGCGGATCCACCACATGGGGCACCTGGGCGCATAAAGCGCGTATTTCTTTTTCGGCCTGCGCGCCTAAAGAGCCGTCCGATAGCTCCTGCCACACATTTTTTAAAATTTGCCACGCCGCTTCAAAAATAAAGAAGCTGACTACCACTGCCGCCAGCGGGTCCAGCACGGTCCATTTGGGACCCAAAAAATAAGCCCCTGATATGCCGGCCAGCGTGCCGATGGAGGAAAACGCGTCCGAGCGGTGGTGCCAGGCATTGGCCAGCAGTGCTTGGCTGTCAATTCTTTTGGCGGCGCGCACGGTATAGCGGTAGAGCCATTCTTTGGCAATAATAGATATTAAAGCCGCCGCCAGCGCAATAAAACCGGGCGCCGGCAATACGTGGCCCTGCGCCACGGAGGTTATGCTGTTGACCCCGCTTAACAAAATTTTAATACCTACGGCGGCTAGCGCCAGGGCGATGACGGCGGTGGCTAATGTTTCAAAACGCCCGTGTCCGTAGGCATGGTCTTCATCGGCGGGTTTGGCGGAAAAGCGCAGACTTACCAGTACGACGATGTCGGTGGCGGTGTCGGACAAAGAATGTACCGCATCTGCCACCATGGCGGCGCTGCGGCCGAAAATACCGGCTAAAAATTTTAAAGCGGTCAAAATTAAATTGACGGCTAAGCCTTGCAAGGTAACGGAGCGGGCTTGTTGTTCGCGGTGTGTGCAAACCATATATATCATTGTAGCAAAAGCGCCGCCGCGGTTAAAATGAGGCGTCCAAAAGAGGCAACGCGCTGTCAATTAGCAACACGTCGGCCACGTACCGGCGAAGCACGGGAAACCCACCGGCAATGCACCGGCCCAGCGCCAGCAACCCATCGCCAACACCCGGGCAACCCACCGCCCACGCAATGACAACGCAATGAAAAGGCACCGCCAACGCGCTGTCAACACGCTGGCAAAGCACTAGCAACGTGCCGTCAATGTCCCACCAACGCGCCAGCGACGCGCTATCAATGCTCCTCACCAACGCGCCAGCGACGCGCTATCAATGCTCCCCACCAACGCACCGACAGCGCTGTCAATGTCTCCCCAACGCGCCGACAGCGCGCTATCAGAATGGAGTAGAATTTCTAGTGTTTATTTGCTATAAATGAAAATATGAAATCGCTTAAATTTTCTGAAACATGGACTTGCCCCAACGGTTGTGAAGCCTTTGAAGCCGACCGCTGGTCTTTTATTAACGCCACCCAAAACCCGGAACTGAAAGAGGCGGTGCTGGGCGGAGAGCTGAATTTGTTTTGCTGTCCCCAATGCAATACGTTTTTTCATGGAGATACGGATTTGATTTATTTGGACGAACAGGCCGCTCTGTTGGTTTTTGTTTTTTCGGACAAGAACCGCAAAAATAAAAAACAGCTGTTGGCCAAAATGGAGCAGGACTATGCCCTGCTTAAAGACTCTCTTTTTAAACAAATCAAACTGGATTTTGGGCCGATGTATGTGTTTGGCCTGGAAGAACTCAAGGATGTGGTGCGCCGCGAACAAGAGCGTACCGATGAGTCGGAAGCTATAGCGGCTGCCGCCGCGGCGCTGGGTATGAAAGTGGCCCGTTTGGACCCGCGCTGGGCGCGGGAACATGGCAGCCCGCTGTATGTGGCAGCCGCAGCGGACGGAACGGCTGGGGGATATACCGCCGCCGCTAAGAAGGTGCTCCAGTCGGGCTTGCAAAGCCCGCTGCTGGTGCATTTTGCCCAAATCATGGAGGGGAGAGGGGCGCGTGCGCCCGAAGTATTATGATACCAAGAAAGTATAAAGAACTGCTGCAAACAATCGGCGCTTATGCCGATAAACTGGGGGTAAAGGCCTGGGTAGTAGGGGGGGCGGTGCGTGATTTTTACCTGGGCAGAGATACACAGGATATAGACCTGACGTTTGAGGGGTCGCCGGAGTCGGTGGCGGGCTTTTGTGTAAAAAAATGGGGGGGAGAAAAACGCAAATTTTCCCAATTTAACACCTACCGCGTGACACTAAGCGACGGCCTGAAGCTGGACTTAGTGCAAGCCCGCAAAGAGTATTATGCCCGGCCCGGGGCTTTGCCGCAGGTCAGCCCGTCCACTATTAAAGATGACCTTTTCCGGCGCGATTTTACGGCCAATGCCTGGGCGCTGAGCATTCTGCCCGAAAATTTCGGTCAGTCTTATGACCCGTTTGGCGCGCAAAAGGCGATAGACAAAGGAGTCATAAAAATCCTGCATGATAAAAGCTTTTCAGACGACCCCACCCGCCTCTACCGCGCCGCGCGTTTTGCGGGGCGTTTTGGCTGGCAGATAGAGCGCAATACCGCGCGCCTAATGCAGGACGCCAGCCGGGAGGAATACCCGCTGGTGCTTTCGCGTGAGCGGGTGCGGCAGGAGTTTGTAAAGGTGTTGGAAGAGAAGAAACTGCAGGAAGTGTTTGCTTTGCTGGAGCAGTATGAACTGCTGCAATTTGTCTATCCCGGTTTAAAATGGAACCCCGTCTTGCAAAAAGGCAAAAGCGTAGAGGCCAAGCTGGGTATCTGCGCGTGTCTGCTGGGGGCCAGCGGGGCGGAATTTTTAATGCACCTGCATTTGCCTAAAGAAACCGCGCATGAACTGCTGGGCGCGTGGACGGTGTATGACGAGCAAAAATCTCCCACCGCCGCGCTGACGCCTCTGCAGGAGGGTGTGCTGCGCGCCGTTTGCCCGGGGCTTAAGCGTACTGCGCTGGAGCCGTGCTTTGTCAAAGGGCGCGAACTGCGCGAATTGGGCCTAAGCGGGCGCAAAATTTCCACCGCAATAGAACGCTTTTGCAAACTGCAGTGGCAGGGCCGCATAGCCAACCGGGAGCAGGCGCTTAAGTTTTTAGAGCGCTGAAGCTTGCGCCGGTAGCTTTTCATTTCCCCGCCGTATAAATACCGGCGGGGTTTTTGTTTCTGCCGTTTGGGCCGGCCTGCGGGCAGATACTGCTAAACATATGCCGCCGCTGTGGTTTTGGTAGATATAGTTCGGGCGGCCCCGTGGCTGGAGAAATACGAACGGAGGCTAGACAGTAGTTTCTCTGCAAAAATACATGAAAATTAAAAAAAAGGATATTGACGATTTTTGGTTTTTTTAGTAAACTTCTAATGTAGGTAAATTTAAGGCCTTTTTATGTCTTGAGTTTATCTGCAAATAGGGTTTTGTAACCCGAGGAGATTGATATGAATAAAAAAGGTTTCACCTTGGTGGAATTGCTGGTAGTCGTGTTGATTATCGGCATTTTGGCTGCTATGGCCTTGCCGGCTTACTTTAAGTCGGTAGAACGCGCCCGCATGGCGGAAGCTGATACGCTGTTGGGCTCTACGGCTCAGGCGCAGCAAAGACGCTGGATGAAAAACAACAAGTACGCTACAAAGTTTAGCGGCTTGGATGTATCGCCTTCTGCTGCAAACTCTGAGTTCTTCTGCACAAAAGGTGGTACGGCCACGAATGCTACTGGTGCAGGTTGCAATAATGGCTTTGTCCTCGCTTTAGATACTGCCACCGCTGATGTAGGAGATTATAGAAAAGCTTATGTTACCGCTACCCGCGTGGGCAACAACCAGTATAATTATGCATTGAAACGCTATTATCAGAGCACCTACACCCAGTGCACCGGCGGAAACGATGAAGGTAAAGCGTTGTGCGCTGAATACTGTGGTACGGATTTTGTAAGTTCCACTGGTGTTTGCTGCAACAATGGAACAGAAGGTGTGTGTGCAGAGCCGACCTATTCTGGCGCGCCCGCTGCTCCCAACCCGTAATCATTTTGCATAAAGCAAATGACCCCGCCGCCGTTGTATGCGGCGGGGTTTTTGATAGAGATTGTAGTAGTTTTGTGTTTGGTTTATGAAAAAAGTTTTCTTTTGTTTATCTAAAAGTCCTTGCGGGTTTACGCTGATGGAAATGATGGTGGTGGTGATTATTGTGGCTATTTTAGCTGCGGTAGGTCTGCCTACCTATTTCCGCTCTATTGAGAATGCCCGCATGGCAGAAGCCGAAATGTGGCTGGGCAATGTACAGCGTGCTCAGGGGCGCTATCAAGTGCGCCGCGACGGGATATATGCGCCGTACTGGCGTTCTTTAGATATTGCTCCCGTAGGTATGGAAAAAGAGGAATATATGCAGGCGGCCTCTTACTGTACTAAAGATACCGTACAGCCTGCAGACGGCAGCTGTGTAAAAAACGGGTTTAAAATTACGTTATATGGCACAAATTCAGCGGATTCAGGTGTAGTGGCCCAGCGCGTTAACAGTGGGCAATATAGCTATAAAATGGCTCGCTTTTATGGAGACAACACCAAAGAGCTCTTTTGTGTGGCGGGGGAGAAATATCCTGAGAATGACCGCGATATTTGTGCGCAATTTTTGGGTCAGGATGTTTACGACGATTCGGCAGAGTATGAGGTATTGCGTATAGAAAACTCCGCCGCTGCCAAAGATGACGGAGAAGGCCAAACCCCGCAGGGTTAAAGAGACAGGCTTGCTGTTACACAATATAATTTACCCCTGCCGTATAAAACGGCAGGGATTTTTTATGTACGGTTGCATGCAGTTTTCAGCAGGGAGCGTGCCTTTTTGCCGCTGGGGTGGCGGGTAATGGAGAAAGTTGGCTTAAAGAGCTAGAAGGCGCATCTATCAAAAGGCTGCGCCCCTATCCTAAACAAATTTTTCTCCGGCACGCTGGTAAGATAAAATATCCCTTTTATAAGCAAAAGCGCTGCAGGTAAACGCCGGACTTTTTTAAAACGTTTCTTACCATAAGCTTTAGGTGCAGCGTTAAGGAGTCAAAAGTGACGGTA
>CALVFA010000025.1 GCA_944326725.1 uncultured Elusimicrobiales bacterium
TTATGGTGGGCTTTGTTTTTAGTGCTTTTTCTGCTGTGGTTTCTCTTTCCTTATGCGAGTAAAAAGCGCCCTTAGCTCTTTGGGGCTTGCGTGCAGGGCCCATTCTGAAGAATACCTCGTACTTTGAAAACCTACACAAAGGAGCAATGAAATAATGAAAAAGAAAGGATTTTCTATGATGGAGATGTTGGTGGTCGTGTTAATCATCGGCATTTTGGCCGCCATTGTCATTCCTTCTTATAAAAAGGCGGTTTTCCGTTCGTATTTGGTACAGGGCTTGCCGCTGGCCAAACAAATAGCCGCAGAGGCGGAAGTTTTTTATATGACCAATGGCCGTTGGCCTTATATAGGAGAATTGGGGGTGGAAGAAAAAGAAACGCAGCATTACAGCGTTTATTGTGCCAACGCGGAATCTGAGGGTGAAAGCAGCGAAACAAATTGCGGGATTGTAGCTGTTTCCGGCAAAGACCTCTATTATGGCAGTATGGTTACGATTTTTATATCTAATCTGCCGGAAAAAGCATTTACCGGAGCCTCCTGGGGCAACTACAAGCACGTGTGTGTTGCCGATCAGTATGCCCCTATTGCAGATTTTACCAAGTCTATATGCCTTAGTTTTGGCGGAGAACCTATTTCCGATATGTTGTATGGTTTTTAGCCCTATTTCCTTTCAAAATTGCTACCATATAGCTAATGCTTGGGCCTAGAGCAGGTGTATTATTCCTCGGGGTCGCCAGCGCGTCCTTATTTTGGTATAATATATATACTTAATTTGTTCTTGTGACGTATGCACTAACAAGTTAGATTCTTTTTAGGCAAGAGTTAAACAAAATGGTAGCCCAAAAAAATCTTTGCGTGCTCATCCTGGCCGCCGGCAAAGGCACCCGGATGAAATCCTCCCTTCCTAAACCGCTGCACCGCGTGTGCGGCCTTCCTATGATTGCGCATAGTTTGCGCGCCGCCCAAAGTTTAAACCCGGGCGCTATTTGCGTGGTGGTCGGGCATGAAGCCCCCCGCGTGATGGAAGAAATCAAACAAAATTTAACTGAGTGGCGCGTTACGGCGCCTATTGTGTTTGCCGAACAAAAAGAATTAAACGGCTCTGCCGGTGCAGTGCGTGCGGCGCTGCCGCTTTTTGACAAATTTCAGTCGGTTATGGTATTAAACGGCGACGCGCCGATGATCCGCCCGGAAACCTTGCAGAAAATGTACAGCGCCTTTGATTCCAACGCCGCGGGCGCTTTGGTGCTGGGTATCAGCGTGCCGGATCCGAAAGGATATGGGCGCATTTTGCGCATGCCGGACGGCGGGTTTGACCGTATTGTAGAAGAGTCTGAAACGGACGCCCAAACCGCTTTAATCAACGAAGTCAACGGCGGCATGTATGTATTTAATTCCAAAGCGTTGGTGTCTGCTTTGGCTTTACTTAAACCGCAGGGCCCGAAGAAAGAATACTATTTGACGGACACGCTTTCTCTTATTAAAGATTTCCAAGACCGGGTACTGGTCTTTAATCTGCCTGATTATGAACAAGCTTTAGGCGTCAACAGCCAAATGGATCTGGCCAAAGCCGAAGATTTAATGCGCGCCCGCATAGCCAAACGCTTAATGGAACAAGGCGTCCGGCTGGTGCGCCCCAATGAAGTGTATATTGATGAAGATGTGGAAGTGGGGGCCGACACCATTATTTGCCCGGGCTGTTACTTAAAAGGCAAAACGGTCATTGGCAAAAACTGCCGCTTGGACGGCACGGTGTTTATTACCGACTCCGTAGTGGGCGATAATGTGTTTATTAAACTGGGCACCTATATTGAAAAAAGTGTGATTGAAAATAACTGCGAAGTGGGGCCTTATGCTCATTTGCGGCCCAATTCCACGCTGAAAACCAAAGCCAAGGTGGGCAATTTTTGTGAGATTAAAAATTCCGTCATTGGCGAAGGGTCCAAAGTCAATCATCTGACTTATATTGGCGATACGGACATGGGCAAAGGGGTTAACATCGGCGCGGGCACGATTACCTGCAACTACGACGGGGAAAAGAAGCACCGCACCGTGATAGGGGACCACTGCTTTGTGGGCTCCAACGTCAATTTTGTAGCACCCGTAGAAATTAAGCCGTACAGTAAAATCGGCGCGGGATCCACCATTACCAAAGAGGTGCCGCAAGGCTCTTTGGCTATTGCGCGGGCGCGCCAGGTTGTTTTAGAAAACAAAGGTGTTAAAAAACATGACTAAAAGCGTACACGGAGATTTACGCATTTTCTCCGGTAACTCTAACCTGCCCTTGGCCCAAAAAATAGCGGGCCATTTGAATATGGATTTGGGCAAAATCCGCGTGGAACGGTTCGCTGACGGCGAAATTGACGTGCAAATTTTGGAATCCGTCCGCGCGCACGATTGCTACCTCATTCAAAGCACCTGCCCGCCCGTCAATGAGAATTTGATGGAGCTGCTGATTATGGTGGACGCTTTTAAGCGCGCCAGCGCCGGTAAAATTACGGTAGTGATACCGTACTTTGGCTATGCGCGAGCCGACCGCAAAGCCGCCGCCCGCGTGCCCATTACCGCCAAGCTGGCCAGCAACCTTATTACCAAAGCCGGTGCAGACCGTATTATGACGCTGGACCTGCATGCCGGGCAAATCCAGGGGTTTTTTGATATCCCGGTGGACCGCCTGCGCGCGCGCAGCGTGTTTTTGGATTATTTTAAAGATTTTGACCGCAAAGACTTGGTCGTCATTTCGCCGGACGTGGGCGGGGTGGAGCGCGCCCGCAAGTTTGCCGCGCGTATGGACGCCGGGCTGGTCATTATTGATAAACGCCGCCCCAAGCCCAATGAGGCGGTGGTGTACAATGTTATCGGCGACGTGAAAGACAAAGTAGCCATTATTTTTGACGATATCGTAGATACCGCCGGCACTTTGACCACGGTAGCCGCTAAAATCAAAGAGCAAGGCGCCAAGGAAGTGTATGCGGCGTGCTCGCACGGGCTTTTATCGCGCAATGCGGTAGACAAAGTAAATAAATCTGCTATCAAAAAACTAATCATTACAGACTCTCTGCCTATCCGTGATTTGGGACCGAAGACGGAAGTGCTCTCGGTATCCTATATCCTGGCAGACGCGATTAAGCGCAACCATGACGGGCGCTCTATCAGCGATATGTTTAATTAGTTTTTTATAAATTAAGGAGTGAAAGTAACATGGAAGAAATGAACATCACCGCCACCGTCAGAACCGGTGAAGGTGTCAAAGGGGCCCTAAGCAAAATCCGGGCCGAGAAAAAAGTGCCGGCCGTTATTTACGGTGGACACAAAGACCCCGTGAGCATCACGGTCAGCCTAAAAGATTTGGAAAAAATCGTCAAGGCCGGTAAAAACACCGTAGTGGAAATCAACCTGCCCGAAGGCAAAGAACAGGCCTTGGTCAAAGAAATCCAGTACCACGTGGTGACGGATTTGCCCATTCACGCAGATTTCCAGCGTGTGTCCTTGAAAGACAAAATGGACGTGGTCGTACCGGTGAAATTGGTGGGCCAATCCCCGGACGAAAAAGCCTATGGCGCCATGGTGGAACACATCTTGCGTGAGCTGGAAGTGCGCGCTTTGGTCAGCAAAATCCCGCATGAAATTGAAGTGGATATGACCCCGATGACCATCAACACCGGTATTGTCGCCGGAGACATCAAACTGCCCGAAGGCGTAGAACTGCTGACCGATCCGCAGGCGCCGGTGGTGCACTTGACCATCCTCAAGGAAGAAGAAACCCCAGCCGCGGCTGCTACCCCGGCTGAACCGGAAAGCTCTTCCACTAAGGGTAAAAAAGACGAAGACGGCAACCTGACCAAGAATGCCGCCCCCGCCGACAAAAAATAAAGCGGGTTGACGTTTGGAAAACTTTCTCATTGCCGGACTTGGAAATCCGGGCGCGCAATATCAGCAAACGCGGCATAATGCCGGGTTTATGGTGGCAGACGCTTACGCCGAAAAACACGGTGCGGATTTCCAGCCCTGGCAGAATTTGGGAGAGTACGCCAGAATATCGGTGAGCGGAAAGACGGTTTTTCTGGTAAAACCGATGACCTATATGAACCTTTCGGGCCAGCTGGTGTGCGCGCTGGCCCGTTTCTATAAAATTCCCGCCTCCCATTGGCTCATTTGCTTTGATGACATGTCGTTAAACTTGGGCGATATCCGCCTGCGCGCGCAGGGTTCTGCCGGCGGGCAAAAGGGCATGAAAAACATTATTGAGCTTTCCGGCACGGACAAAATTGCCCGCCTGCGCCTAGGCATTGGCCCCAAACCGGAGCGTTTTGACGCGGCGGACTTTGTACTGTCGCGCTTTTCCAAAGAACAGCTGCCTCTGTTGCAGAAGGCAGTGGTTAAAGCGGCAGAAGCGTTGGATTTGTATTTGTCTGAGGGCTTAGAAAAAGCGATGAACCGCTTTAACTAATTGGATCTTCTTCTGTATCCATTCCCTTTTCAAACATATTTGAGTTGTTTAGACTCTTTTAGAAAGACTTGATACAACTTTTCTTTTTTTGATAAATTTTATTCATGTATAAAATGAAAGAAACTACTTCTAATGTAAAAACCCCCGCTAAAAGCAAAATAGGCGGCTTTACGCTAATAGAACTTTTGGTGGTGGTATTGATTATCGGTATTTTGGCGGCGGTGGCCTATCCGCAATACCGTTTTATGGTGCTGCG
>CALVFA010000026.1 GCA_944326725.1 uncultured Elusimicrobiales bacterium
CCGTCGTCATCAAAATCGGCGGTACTATGAGCGAGCCTTCCGGCAAATTAGATGTGGCCGGCACGGCTACATCTTTGGTCAAAGGCTTGCTTAATCCCAAAACCGCCACTGACGCAGTAACCGGCACTGGTAATGCAGCAAAATCTGTAGTAAACAAAACGGCTGACATCGGGGCCAACGCGGTAGAGGTCGGCACAAACGCCGTAAAAGACACCGTCGGAGCGGCTACCAATGTAGTCAAAGGTATTGGCTCTCTGTTTAAAAGCAAGGATAAAAAAGAAACCGAAAAGAAATAATAACTGATCTGCCAAAACCCCGGACGTATGTCCGGGGTTTTTTATCTCAAAATCTCCGCTTTGTTCTATGCTTTCTGTCGCCAACCCCCGCGTAAAAACCCATTTTATTATGCTGGGCAGTACTCTTATTGCGTTGGGCTTATAGCTGGGGCCCATTGTGAAATATTCATAAAACATTTCCCAGTATATTAAATATACCGGGAGATGTTTTTATCCTTTTTGCAAGTTTACGCAAGGAAGGAGCCTCTCTTTATTACTCCAGACAAAAAATTTACCTCTTTGTCTTATACAACATTGTGGTAGTCGGAACTGTTCAAATAGTTTGACCTTATTTCTTTTCTCTTTACCGCACAATTTCCTAAATAGAAACAATAAAAAAGAGGCTTCATAAGAAGCCTCTTAGCTAAAATTTAGTTTCTCACGATATATCCGATACATTTACAGGTAAGGATATTAATACTGCCATTTGTACAAGAAACTCCGGGACAAGGATTTGAAATTCCGCCTTTACATGTACAGGTAGTGGTGTCTAAAGTTTGCCCGGTAGGACAGGTTTTCCCATTACACACTTTAATAAACCCACCGCCGCCGACAATACCACCACCGATGTTAGTATTGAATTTACAAGTACAAGTAGCCTCGTCTAATGTAGCAAAACTGCCACAAGTCAGCGTGCATTCTTCCTCTTCTTCCTCCTCTTCCTCAGCATCCGTCAGTACAAAGGCAGTATCTCCATCTGAATTAGACAATTTTTTCCAAGACAAATTGCTGGAAAGAGCCTCCCCTGAGGCCACTGTATTTAAAACCGCCGTATTGGCGATATCCATCGTGCGGAAGTTGCCGGCCTTGGAAGTTAAAGCTGTATTTTGATAAATAAATTCAGCCGCACCAGAAGCATCAGAGCCATCATCTACCAAAATGCGGGCCGGAGCAGTATTGGATACGGCCAAAGTGCCTCCCACAAAGTTAGCACTCTGCCCCACAGAAATAGTTTGTTCCCCAGAACTGACCAAGAAAGTTTTTACATTACCAGTCAAAGTGGCTGGAGACAAAACACGCAGATTCTGTGTATCTATAGGATAATTGCGGCTGGTGCCAGAAACATTAATCTGCCCGGAAGCTGCATCCGTATTGCAGAAATTGATATGGAAAATTTCTGCAGGTTTAGAATTATTTAAAAGCTCCACTTTGGCAAAACTGCCTACAGGCTGTGCAAGCAGCGTAATGAATTGCATTTCTTCAGCGCATAACAAGCCGCAAGATAGTAACAACATAGACGAGATAAGGAATGATTTCATAATTTACCTCCATCGGGTAAACCCGTTATTTCCTACTATACATTAAGCTTAATATACAAGTCAAATTTTTACAAGGGGCTTTCTTGTCTTTAAACCTTTTTCAAAGCGACATTTTCTGAGTTGGATATAAATTTCTAGCAAACATAAAAAGCAGGCCCAACGGCACCTGCTTTTTTGCATGACACGATACAGACACATTAGAAAGTATCTAAAGGTTTTTCTTCCAATGTTTTGGCCATTTTAGCAAACAATTCTTTAATTAGCTTAATTTTTTCTACAGGCAAGCGAATCCCCTTTTTAGTCCATCCTTTATAGGTTTCATCTTCCTGCCATTGGCGGAAATCCAAGCCGCGCGTGCCTTTGAAACTACTGACACGCACCACTACGGACATTCCAGGTCTTTTGGCAAATTTACCCAGCTCCACGTCAGTAAGCTGAGCGGGGTCATCCGGCAAAGCCGCTAACAAAGGCGCCACTGCCTTTACAATCTCCGGAGTCATCGTAATTCCGGCACGAGTAGCCCCCGTATAAGCCCCAGAGGTCAAATACTTTCGTATGGACGCATAACGGTAACCCCGGTATGCGTCTATAGAAAACCGGACTTCACTGGATTCATCTAAAGTCAATACGCCAATATTGTTAAGTACCGCAAAACTGCTTTCTGCCATAATCTCCTCCGCTTTACAAAGGCCCATGTCGCGCGGGGTAAAATATGCTATGATAAAAGGGCCCGCATATATTGTAACGGTTTGCGGACGGCAAAAGCAAGCAGTTTTTGTATAATAGATATAACAATTCTTAAACATATTATTTATCTAGGGGTTAGCTATGCTGGACGGTCAGTCATTAGTAGGCAAGGAAATTTCCGGCTGCGAGATTTTGACAAAGGTAGCCGAAGGGGGAATGGGTGCCGTATTTAAAGCCCGCCACAAAGCCCTGAACCGTATCGTTTGCGTGAAAATTCTCAGTCCGGCTTTGGCAAATGACAAAAAAGCCGTTACTTTATTTCTGACTGAAGCGCGTGCTATTGCCGAATTGGACCACCCAAACATTGTCAATGTCTATAATGTAGGGAAAGAGCAAGGCTATTATTTCATCGTCATGTCCTTTGTAGAAGGGCAAACCCTTTCTGCCATGCTTAAAAAAGAACGTGTCTTGCCGATAGGCCGCGTATTAGATTTATTTGACGGTGTGCTCAAAGGTCTTTCCGTTGCTCACGAAAAAGGAATTATTCACCGGGATATCAAACCCTCCAATATTTTAATTACCCCGGAGGGCCAGCCTAAAATTGTAGACTTCGGTATTGCTAAAAAAGTAGACAAAGAAAAAGGCTCTACCAAAACTACTGAGCTGGCCGGTACCGCTTATTTTATTGCTCCAGAACAAGCGTTGGGCCGGGATATTGACACCCGTTCCGATCTTTATTCCGTCGGTGCCAGCATGTATTATGTATTGACGGGTCATTTTCCATATAACGGGAAAAATACGATTGAAATCATACAAAAACACATCAACGACCCCGTTCCCAATCCCTCCAAACTTCGGCCGGACCTGCCGGGTTGGCTCTCTTTGGCTATACAAAAATTAATGAGCAAAAACCCCGATGAACGGTTTCAGACAGCCAAAGAAGTTTACACTTACTTCAATAAAATGCGCGCAGAAGAGCAACTGCGTGTCAAAACTATGCACGGCAGGGCTGCCATCGATTTGGGAATAGAGAGTTCCTTGAAAATCGTAAATGAAGAAAAACACAGTACGGCCAGTATCCGTCAAATGAGAGGCACGGATATTTACCGCTCGCTTTCCCAACGGCAAACCCGGCCCGGTCCCAAAACGCCGACCCAAATGCCACAGCTTAATGAACTGGAAACGCAAGCGGCAGCCAAACCGCCAAAATCGGCGCCTCCTCTGGCTCCGACACAAGAGCTGGTTCAACCCGGCAATCTGAAGCAAACCACCGTTTCTTCTACGACTTCCGCTTTAGCCGCTATACGGGTAAAGCAACAGGCCAAAATGTTTGGTCAGTTGTTATTTTTGCTTCCGCTATTTTTAATCTTTGCGGCTTTTTGCGGATATGTTTTCTTCTCATTAGGGAAAATCTGTTCCGTACACGTATCAGAAACACAAGGTTTTATTTCCAGCCTACTTTCTCCTTTTACCTCTGGGCATATGGCGGAAGGCCAACTTCTGTATGGTGCGCTGGCCTTAGTGACGCTGGGAGCTATATTCTCTATATCCGCAGTCAAAGCTTATGCAAAAACAACGGCTATTATGCTGGCTTTAGTGATTGCCTCCTATTTAGCGGGATTATTTACCCCAAATGTTAATTTCTTTGACACGACGTATATGATGGAGTATTTATTTTCTCCTGAATACTATCTGTGTTATTTGGTAGTAGCGGGGGCATGGGTTATTTCCCTGTGCTGGCGTTGGGACCGCAGCTGGCCGGAGCGTATTTTGGCGGCGTCTTTGGTCCTGCTCTCTGCGGTATTGGCATATCGAGCCACCACTTTGACCATACCGCCGGATTTAAGCGGTACAGCAGCTAAAATTTTGTTTGCGGCTGCTATTCTGTTTGTTGTTTTGTCTATATATTATTTGGTGGCAAAAGCAGAACACAGCATCATCTTGCCTACTTGCTGTTTCTTGCTTTGTTTGGGTTGTTTTTGGTTCTATAATGTTTCAGGTTTAGCCAGCCGCACCCAAACGACTTTTAACACATTGGCCGAAGTATTGCCCATGAGTGCTCCCACAGAACAGCAGAAACAGGCCATGGAACAGGAAGAATTTTTGGGTATTTCCCGGCCGGCTTTGTTCAGTTCTTTTGCAGAAGACAAAGCCATCAACTATATGTCTGAAGAAGAAAAATATCAAACGCTGAACGAATCTATCGCACAATATGCGGGGCCTTTTATTTCAGAGGCAGAACGGCCTTTGTTCATCCATTTACTTAGCATATATTATCTAAATGGACCCAATAGAGTTTCGTTTAATATATGGGACTTTGCAGTAAGTTATCCTTTAAACAATTTCAACAAAAACGCCCAAACTAACAATGCCTATTTCTTTTTGGTGCTGGTATTGTTCATTATGGCCGGGTTAAATTGTGCCGGCGGAATTTTGTTCAAAGAGGACTAAAAAACCTATGAGCAAATTTGATATAGAATTTGCCGCAGTAACCGATATTGGTAAAATCCGGGAAAAGAATGAAGACAATGTGCTGATTTCTTCAGACTTGGGTTTAGGCGTAGTAGCAGACGGAATGGGGGGGCACAGCGCCGGAGAAATTGCCAGCAGTATTGCCGTCTCCGTCTTGGCGGAAACCATACGTAAAATAAATACCGGCACCTTGAAAATCCCTGATACTTTTTTGCCTAAACTGGCGCCAACGGAACGGAAACTGCTTATGGCAGCAAACCTCTCTAATGCAGCGATTTATTCTACTGCCCAGTCCTCTGACGTATATAAAATGATGGGCACCACGCTGACAGGTGTTTTGTTTGATAAAGACTGTGCTATTGCCGTGCATGTAGGGGATTCGCG
Source organism: uncultured Elusimicrobiales bacterium (assembly GCA_944326725.1). Taxonomy (GTDB): domain Bacteria; phylum Elusimicrobiota; class Elusimicrobia; order Elusimicrobiales; family Elusimicrobiaceae; genus Avelusimicrobium. The sequence continues at coordinate 5,138 of CALVFA010000026.1, forward strand.
CATCTACCTGTACAGAGATGGAAAAATTATCCAGATTACCACAGACCATTCTTTGGCCATGGAACATGTACGCCGCGGACTTTTGTCTAAAGCAGACGCAGACAAAAGCAAAATCCAAAATGTGCTCACGCGCGCCATGGGCATTAAAAAGAATATTGAATTTGATTTATTGAAATTTCCCATTAAAGCAGGCGATGTCTTGGTGCTTTGTTCTGACGGCCTTTATAAAGGGCTGACCGAACAGGCGATTGCCGAAATTCTGGGAAAAGACAAAGATATGCCCATTGTGAAGCTTTGCAAACATTTGGTCCGCATATCCAATGAACGTGACGGACAGGATAATATATCTGCCGTGGTAATTAAAATACTGACGCCCAAAAAGCTTACTTTTGGGCAACGCATGCGCAAATTTTTCTCACGGCATGCATAAGACATATACGATATCTTTTTTAACCGGGGTCCTCATTCAAGAAGCCCTGTTTTTTTCCGCTCTTGAAGATACCGATAATACAACCTTAAAATAATCTCCGCACCGGCTTGTAGGACAGTCTCCATAAAGAGCGAACTCTTCGCATGTTTTCTGTTTCATGTTCTTAATTTAGGCCTCTAAAACTAAATACGGTATCATTACTAGTATAAAATTCTTTTTTAGCAATCTTGGCAAAGTATTGACAATTATCTTTTTTTATGCTAAATTAGCATTAATCCCGCTGGAGTGCTAGTTTAACCTACGGCGGAAACAATTCAAATAACGTAAGGAGTGGGTGAATATGAGCGATGTGAAAATTAAGCCCCTTGGCGACAGATTAATCGTCAAGCCGATTGAACGTGAAACCATGAAAGGCGGAATTATCATTCCCGATACCGCCAAAGAAAAACCGATGGAGGGGGAAGTGCTGGCTGCAGGGCCGGGCAAGCTGGACGAAAAAGGCAACCGCATGCCGATGGACGTGAAAAAAGGCGACCGGGTGCTTTACGGCAAATATTCCGGTACGGAAATTAAACTGGACGATGAAACGTATTTGATTATCCACCAAGACGAAATTTTGGGGATTTTAGGGTAAAAGAGAGGAGATGAATTTTTATGGCAAAACAAATTATTTTCGGCGATGAATCCCGCGCCAAAATGAAAGCCGGCATTGAAAAAGTAGCCAATGCCGTCAAAGTAACCTTGGGCCCCAAGGGCCGCAGCGTAGTATTGGAAAAAAAGTTTGGATCTCCGCTTATCATTGACGACGGCGTAACCATTGCCAAAGATATTGAACTGGAAGACAAATTTGAAAATATGGGCGCCCAGCTCATTCGCGAAGTGGCCGCCAAAACCAACGACGTAGCCGGCGACGGCACCACCACCGCCACCGTATTGGCAGACGCTTTGCTTAAAGAAGGCATCAAAAATATTACCGCCGGATCCAACCCGACCTTAGTAAAAAAAGGTATTGAAACGGCTGTAAATACGGTTAAAGAAGAACTGGCAAAAATGCAAAAACCGGTCAAAACCAAAGAAGAAAAGGCGCAAATTGCCACCATTTCTTCTAATGACCGCGTTATCGGCGAGCTGATTGCCGAAGCCATGGAAAGAGTGGGCCACGAAGGCGTCATCACGGTAGAAGAAGGCAAAAGCGCCGAAACCAAACTGGACGTGGTGGAAGGTATGCAGTTTGACCGCGGCTATATTTCTCCGTACTTTGTAACCGACCCGGAAAGAATGGAATGCGTTTTGGAAAACGCCTACATCATCATTACGGATAAGAAAATTTCCTCTATGAATGACCTGCTGCCGATTTTGGAAAAAATCGTGCAAAGCGGCCGCCCGTTCCTGATTGTAGCTGAAGACGTGGACGGCGAAGCGCTGGCTACGCTGGTGGTCAACAAATTGCGCGGCACGCTTAAAGGCTGCGCGGTCAAAGCCCCCGGCTTTGGCGACAGACGCAAAGAAATGCTGCAGGACATTGCCACGCTGACCGGCGGCGAAGTCATCAGCGAAGAACGCGGCATGAAGCTGGACAAAGCCGAAATCACCATGCTCGGCCAGGCCGACCGCATTGTGGTAGACAAAGAGAATACCACCATCGTCAGCGGCAAAGGCGACAAAGCCGCCATTGCCCAGCGCGCCGACCAAATCCGCAAACAGATTGAAAACTCCACCAGCGATTACGATAAAGAAAAATTGCAGGAACGCTTGGCTAAACTCTCCGGCGGGGTAGCCGTCATCAGCGTAGGCGCCGCCACCGAAACGGAAATGAAAGCCAAAAAAGCCAAAGTGGAAGACGCCAAAAACGCCACCAAAGCCGGCGTGGAAGAAGGCCTCGTTCCGGGCGGCGGTGTAGCGTTGGCCCGCTGCCAAAAAGCGCTGGACGCTTTGAAAGCCGACAATGAAGACGTCAAAACGGGTATTGCCATTGTGCGCAAAGCTTTGACGGCTCCGCTGCGCCAAATCGCGGTTAACGCGGGCTTGGACGGCGCGGTAGTGGTGGACAAAGTATTGTCCATGAAAGGCCAGGCCGACGGGTTTGACGCCGAAAACGGCACCTACGGCGACCTGTTGAAAGCCGGCGTAGTAGACCCGGCCAAAGTGGTCCGCACCGCTTTGGAAAACGCCGCCTCCATTGCGGCTACGGTACTCTTGACCGAAGCCTTGGTGGCTGACGCTCCGGAAAAAGAACACGCCCACGCACCTGCCGGTATGCCCGGCATGGGGGGCATGGGCGGTATGATGTAATTGAGCCGCTGTTTTACAGAAAGCCCCGCGTAAGCGGGGCTTTTTTATTTGCATAATATTTTCCCGTTTTCTCCAGCCACATGGATTTTTTCGCGCTATTTAGGGACTAGTAACCAAAATGCTATACTAATGATTAGACGGGCTACTGAGATGCTCTCATGAAAAAATCTTTTTTTCTTTTATTTACCCTTTTTGGGGGTATCTATTTATACGGAACGAATATTGAGAATCTAAATAAAGCGCTTGAACAGGCCGAGTCAAAAGCCCGTATATCTTTTGCGTCGCAGTTGCTCCAAGAAAAAAGCATTCTTCCTCTTACTATCAAAACTCAAGAAGTCAAAACATATCCTAATATCAGACTATCCGGGCAAGCGCTCTCTTTCAGCGATAGATATTCGTACCATTGCCCTGCGGTAAAAATTCATGACAATTGGCTGGCAGTTTCAGCCCATTGTCTGCGCGATATTAAAGGACAATTTATTTCTTTCCAATTAGGCCATCATATGATTGACCGCACGCAAATTATCGGGCTGGAGCGATCGGATTTGTCTGTCGCATTAATTTTTATACCGTCTAATAACCCCAATTATGGTTTGTCAAACACTCTTAAAGATATTCCTTCTGTTGCTGTTTTGGCACTCCCGACAAATTCATCTGCCCAAGATATAATAAGCAAAAAATATATTCTGTTCGTAAACAGACAATGTCTATGCTGTTTTAAGCGCACCTGTGAAGAAGTTCAACCGGATATAACTTGCCGCCAAGACAGCATCACCTTAACTCTGCAAAATAAATTCGTCAATGCGGATTTTGGAGACCCTCTTTTTACCATCAACCTTTCTGGACAGACATTTTTAACCGGGTTTAACATCAGTCATGAAGGTTTTTCTGGTCATTCCGGCCGTCAATATACTCTATTTACATCGGACGATTTTAATTTTATTCTAGAGAGCATCTCTACGTTCACCCCTGACATTCAACAGAATATGCCCCTGGAAAAATACTCAGAAACTTTTTAGCTATTTTTAGTATTCCCATATCAAAATCAAACAAGGTCACAAGGGATTCCCCGTTGTCTGTTTTCAAATAACTCCTGAATATCTTCTTTTCACTACCGGCACTCTGGGTCTTTTAGTCCTCTGAAAATAGGACTTTTGCCCCTTGAATCTTTTTTCATACAAGTTATATTATAGATATATACTCAAATAACAAAGGAGTCGTTATGTACCGTAAACTTTTTATTATTTTTGCTGCTTTGGGATTAATGATTCCCTCTGCTAAAGCAGCTTCCCAAAAAGACCTAGACAAAGCCTTAGAACAGGCCGTTTCCCGCCAACAGCAGGTTTTGCCTATGTCTCCGTCCCCGTTGGCACACAAAAAAGGGGTGCTGCCCATTAAACTTACTGTAGGAGCCTATTTTACCGAAGCCGATGCTGATAATGACAGCTTAGTCAAAGAATGCCCGGCGGTGCGTATCAGCTCTCATTATTTGCTGGCCTCTATGGCTTGCGTAGGCCTTTCCGATACGGGCACCTTGTACCGCTACACTGGTGCCGGCGGCGGATATAACAAATCAGAACAAAAAGTTGTCCGTTGGATTGAAAACGTTAAAATTGGCAAACAGATTATTTCTGAAGATAATATTGCCTATAGCAAAGAGAGCAAATTGATTTTAGTACGCATTGACCCCGAAAACAAAGAACTCAAAGAAGCTGTGCAGAGTAAACCGGCCGTAAACTTGTTTATTCCCAAGAATCCCCAGCTTTTAAAGAGCACTTTTTCGAATATTAAACTCAACCGGGAAGAATTGATTTGTTCCGGGCGCACCTGCGCCAATGTCAAAATCAGCGATGTCTGCACGGAAACGGGCTGCTTCCGCTTGGGTTGGAAATTCATTGACGGAGATACTGGAGATCCTGTTTTCGGATTAAATCCGGCCAAATCCACGGAAGAATTCTTACTTGGCTTCAACTTGACTGATGTCAAAGTAACCGACCGCCAAGCCGGCAGAGACTATCATTTCTTCTCTGCAGACACCATTAAATTCCTGCAAGAGAATATTCAAACCAAATCTCCTGCCGATTGGGAACAGATCAAGAAAAAAATGGTAGATGAAAATTATTTTAATTAACTTGTTCATCTTAGAAACGCCCTGTCTGTTTGACAGGGCATTTTTTATTGAATAAGTAATACCTAAAAATAGAGCTTTATAAAGCATTGAAATTTTATAAAATAAAGTTATCTTCTACTAAGGGGGGAAATCTATGGCAAGCGGAAACCCGCTTTTTAACGAAAAAGCCTATCAACAGGCTATGAACCGTACCGAAGGGCTTATGACCCTGCAAGGTACCATCAATAAAACTTTCTTTCTATTGCTGCTCTGTGTAATAGGGGGGTTAATTGGATACAATCATTATCAAAGTCTGATTGGCTATTTCAGCTTGATAGCTATAGCAAGTACTGTAGTGGCTTTTTTTGTTACTTTCAAAAAAACCGCAGCGCCCATGATCGCTCCCGTCTATTCCTTAGGGGAAGGCTTGGTATTAGGCATGATATCTGCCGCCTATAACGCCCAATACCAGGGGATTGTTGCCCAGGCGGTTGCCATTACCTTGCTGGTCTTCTTTATTATGCTGTTTTTATATAAAACCCGCATTATCCCGGTAACTAACGGACTTGTTATTGGCATTACCTCTGCGACAGGTGCCATTGCGTTGTTTTACGTGGTTTCTATCGTACTTTCTTTGTTTGGAGTCAATCTAGGTTATTTTACTAACACCAGCACGCTGAGTATTGTAATCAATATTATCATCTGTGCCGTAGCTGCGTTTAACTTCTTGCTGGATTTCCATTTTATTGATGAGCTGACTTCCCATTTGGCTGTACCGAAGTATATGGAATGGTATGCAGGGTTTTCTCTCATCGTCACGCTGGTGTGGCTGTACCTGGAAATTTTAAGACTGCTGGGCCGCACCAACAGCCGCAATTAATCAAGCGTGTAAAAATTTTGTAAAATAGAAGGGACGAGTAGTTTTAAAACTTAATGGAGGACGTATCAGTATGACTATTAAAGTAGGTATTAACGGTTTTGGCCGCATTGGACGCTTTGTGTTCCGCGCCGCCATGAACCACCCCGAAATTGAAATCGTCGGTATCAATGACTTGACCCCGGTTGATTATTTGGCTTATATGCTCAAATATGACACGATGCACGGCAAATTTGAAGGCACCGTGGAAGCCGATGTGGAAAACAGCAAACTTATCGTCAATGGCAAAGCCATCCGCGTAACCGCTGAAAAAGACCCCGCCAACTTGGCTTGGGACAAAGTGGGTGCGGAATACATCGTGGAATCCACCGGCTTGTTCTTGACCAAAGAAAAAGCCCAGGCTCACATCAAAGCCGGCGCCAAATATGTGGTTATGTCTGCTCCTTCCAAAGACGATACTCCGATGTTCGTCTGCGGTGTGAACGAAAAAACCTACGTCAAAGGCACCCAGTTTGTGTCTAACGCCTCCTGCACCACCAACTGCTTGGCCCCTATCGCCAAAGTATTGCACGACAAATTCGGCATTGTTGATGGTTTGATGACCACCGTGCACTCCACCACCGCCACGCAGAAAACCGTGGACGGCGTGTCTATGAAAGACTGGCGCGGCGGCCGCGCTGCTTCCGGCAACATTATCCCCTCTTCTACGGGCGCTGCCAAAGCGGTGGGCAAAGTAATCCCGGCCTTGAACGGCAAACTGACCGGTATGTCTATGCGCGTACCGACCTTGGATGTGTCCGTCGTGGACTTGACCGTCAACTTAGCCAAACCGACCAAATATGAAGACATCTGCAAAGCCATGAAAGAAGCTTCCGAAGGCGAACTCAAAGGCATCTTGGGCTACACCGAAGACGCCGTGGTGTCCTCCGACTTCTTGGGCGATCCGCGCACGTCTATCTTTGACGCCAAAGCCGGTATTGCTTTGACCGACACTTTCGTCAAAGTCGTGTCTTGGTACGACAACGAAATCGGTTACTCCAACAAAGTGCTTGACTTGATCAAACACATGGCTTCGGTCAACAAATAATCTGTCTTACAAGCAAAGGCGGCTTGCAAAAGCCGCCTTTGTTTTATCTGAAGAGAAGGGGTGAAAGAAATGAATTTTGACAGCATTAAAAAAGTGCAGGACGTAGATTTGAAAAACAAAAAAGTATTGGTGCGCGTGGACTATAACGTGCCCCTCAAAGACGGCAAAGTAGACAACAACAAACGCATCGTTGCCACGGAAAAAACGATCAAGCATCTGCTGGATAACAACTGCCGCATCGTTTTGATGGCCCACCTGGGCCGCCCCAAAGGCAAAGTAGCGCCGGAATTTAGCTTGGCTCCGGTGGCGGAAGAAGTGCAGAGAGTGTTCGGCGTGCCCGTGCACTTTGCTAAAGACTGCGTCGGTCCAGAAGCTGACAAAGTAGTGGAAAGTGCCAAAAACGGCGAAATTGTGCTCTTGGAAAACCTGCGCTTCCACCCCGAAGAAGAAAAGAACGACCCGGAATTTGCCAAACAGCTGGCCAAACACGGCGAAGTGTTTGTACAGGAAGCGTTCGGCACCGTGCACCGTGCCCACGCCTCTACCAGCGCCATTGCGCAGTATTTGCCGGGCTCTATGGGCTTCTTGGTGCAAAAAGAAGTGGAATTTTTGGGCAAAGCCCTCAATAATCCGGCCCGCCCGTTTGCAGCTGTCATCGGCGGAGCCAAAGTGTCCGACAAAATCATGCTGCTTAACAACTTGTTGGACAAAGTCAACGTGCTTATCATCGGCGGCGGCATGGCCTATACTTTCCTGAAAGCTAAAGGCATGGAAGTAGGCAAATCCCTGCTTGATGAAAGCAAAATTGAAGAAGCCAAACAGGTAATGGCTAAGGCCGAAGCCAAAGGCGTCAAAATGTTGATGCCGGTGGACTTCCGCCTGGCCAAAGAATTTTCCGAAACGGCAGAAGCCGTGGAATCCGACACCATTCCCGCCGATATGGAAGGCATGGACATTGGCCCCAAAACCGAAAAACTGTTTGCCGATGAACTGCTCAAATGCAAAACGATTTTCTGGAACGGCCCCATGGGCGTGTTTGAATTCCCCAATTTTGCCCACGGCAGCTACGCTATTGCCAATGCAATGATTGAAGCCACCAAAAACGGCGCCATTTCCATTATTGGCGGCGGTGACAGCGTCAATGTGCTCAAGAAAGGCAAAATTGACCAGAAGGCGTTTTCGCACGTTTCTACGGGCGGCGGCGCTAGTATGGAATTTGTGGAAGGCAAAGAATTGCCGGGTTTGGTCGCTCTGACCAAATAGGGCAAGTCTTTGGAACTTTCCAAGATATGGACGCACAAACCGGGCCCTGTTGTTGGGGCCC
>CALVFA010000027.1 GCA_944326725.1 uncultured Elusimicrobiales bacterium
CCTTGCGGGGCAGAAGCGTCTATAGGCATAACCAGCACCACTTCATCATTTGCCCCCACAAAACCGCCAAAAATATCATCGTTGGCATAAGAAGAGGCCGGCAAATGGCGTTTAATCGCTTCCAAAAGCGGTTTGTTTTCTTTTGTTAAACAAGAAAAAGCCACCACCTCTGCCCCGTCCCATTCAGCCGCGGTGGCAGGATACAAATCGGTTTTGTTTTGCACCAAGAAAAACGGCACTTTCTTGGCGCGGCATAAAGCGGCCAGTTCTTCTTCGTAAGAAGAAATTTCTTTGGCAAAAACGATGATGGCTAAATTGACTTGGTCTAAAACTTCCCGGGTTTTGGCAATGCGTCGGGGCCCGAGCTCAGAGGCGTCGTCCAACCCCGCTGTATCAATCAGCGTAACGGGGCCAACGTCCAAAATCTCCATAATTTTACGCACGGGGTCTGTGGTTGTACCCGGTACAGAAGCTACTACGGCAGTATCTTGCCCCGTTAATACATTGACCAGCGAGCTTTTGCCCGCATTCATTCGCCCAAAAATCCCGATATGCGGCCTATTCAGTTTCACCATGTACAAATTATATATTTTTAGGCGAATAAATATTTGGATTTATTCTCTGTAAGCTATTTCATTAAGTAAGAACTTCCCAACGCAAGCACACTGCCATCATGGGTTGAATGTCCGCTCATATTTTTGCAAACTTGCTCAGCCACCCTTGTGACAGGGCTTCCGGCAGGAACCACACAATAGGTTTGACCGGCATACTGTGTACTATATTGAAAAAATCTTATGACTAAAATTTCAGTTTTTCCAGAAGAGCCCTCTATCCAACTGCGAATATGTTCTACTCCTGAAAAACTATCTCCGCTATTAAGATCGTAATGTATATCGCCGCACTTATAATGCCCAAAATCTATATATTCACAGCCAGAAATAGAGTTTATGTCCATGTTTTCCGTTTTATCATCTGGATAACAGCCGTTACTCATATAGTATAATTCCGCATCATGGGCCATACTTGCTAAAGTGGGAAGCGTAGAAGAAATTTTAGTTTTTAATACTGCCGCTTGATATTTCGGCAAAGCAATAGCCGCCAATATGCCGATAATCAGCACCACCACTAAAAGCTCAATAAGCGTAAAGCCGCCCAATTTGCCCACAGCGGCGTTTTTACAGAGAGGAAGGGTTTTTTGATAATTTTTGTTCATGAACAAAAATTATCAAAAAAAAAAAATGAGTCAAGGCCTTCCAGCAAAGCCAGCCCAAACCCACCCCGCTCCTCCAATCATTAATGTATAATAAAGTAAATATCCTTTTAGAGGTAATTATGACCAAATCAGCCCATACCGCACAAAACAAACAAACGCTGGATTTTGACGCGTACCTAAAACAGCGCGCCAAACTGGTGGAGAAAAACCTTTCCAAATTTACAGCCAAAATTCCCAACGCACCCAAAATTTTAACCGATGCTATGGAATATTCCCTCCAGGCCGGCGGCAAACGCGTGCGCCCCATTTTGGTTATGGCCACCGCCGAAGCGTTTGGCAAAAAAGCCGCTGATGTGATGCCCGCGGCCTGCGCGCTGGAAATGCTGCACACCTATTCTCTAATTCACGACGACCTGCCCTGCATGGATAATGACGACCTGCGCCGCGGCAAACCCACCAACCATAAAGTCTTTGGCGAAGATTTGGCCCTGCTGGCCGGCGACGCGCTGCTGACCTATGTGTTTGAAGTATTTGCCCAAAACGGCAAAGTCAAATCTATCGGCGCGCAAAACACGTTAAACGCCTTGCAGAATTTTGCCCACCGCGCCGGGGCGTCCGGCATGGTAGGCGGGCAAACCGCGGACGTATACGCCGAAGGCATGGGCACGCAAGACGCCTCCAGCGTGCGCGCAGAAAAACTGAAAAAAACCTCTAAAAAGCTCTCAGATAAAACCTTGCATTACTTTTTGCTGCCCCCGTCCGTCAAAGAAACTACGCCAGAGAATGTGCTGCGCTATATCCACGCCAACAAAACCGGCGCGCTGATACGCGCCAGCGTGGAAACCGGGGCTTTATTGGCCGGAGCAAAAGGGGCGGATTTAAAGCATATCCAAAAATACGCCGACTGCATTGGCCTGGTGTTTCAAATTGTAGATGACATTTTAGATGTTACCTCCTCGGCCCAGCAGTTGGGCAAATCCAACAGCGACGCCCAAAACGGCAAGCTGACCTTTGTCAGCCTCTTTGGCTTAGAAGGCAGCCGCAAGCACGCCCAGCTGCTTATCGCCAAAGCGCAAAAAGCGTTGGACGCGCTTAAAAACGTCAAACGCAAAAACTTGGCCCCGCTTTACGCTATGGCTGAATTTTTCAAGACCCGCACTTATTAAGGAGTTTGCATGAAAGTACTGCCCACCGTTAAAACCCCCGCCGATTTGCGCAATATCAAGCGCGAGCTGCTGCCGCAGCTATGCCAGGAAATCCGCGAAGAGATTATTAAAACCACCAGTAAAAACGGGGGCCATTTAGGCTCCAGCTTAGGCGCGGTAGAAATTATTACCGCCCTGCACTATGTGTTTAACACGCCCAAAGACAAACTGGTGTTTGACACGGGCCACCAAGCGTATGCCCATAAACTGCTGACGGGACGGCAAGGCAAATTTTCTACCATACGCACCAAAGGGGGCCTAAGCGGTTTTCCTAAACGCAGCGAAAGCAAATACGACGAATTTGGCGTCGGCCACGCCAGCACCGCCTTGTCTGCAGCGCTAGGCATGGCGATTGCGCGCGACCAAAAAAATTTGGACGCCAAAGTGATCGCTTTGGTGGCAGACGGAGCCCTAACCGGCGGTATGGCTTATGAAGCCATGCAAAACGCTGGCCTGCTGGCTACCGATATGCTGGTAATTTTAAACGATAACCAAATGTTTATCTCCAAACGCGTCGGCGCGCTGGGGCAGTTTCTGACCAAACTGCTGACCAAAAAATACGTCCAGCTGGCGGAAGAAAAAGCCACCAAATTTTTAAAACGCTTTGATGAGCTGGGCAACAACGCCGCCAAACTGGCCAAACGCGCCCGCTCCATTTTATTCCCCGGCACCATTTTTGAAGAGATGGGCTTCCGTTATTTCGGCCCGGTCAACGGCAACGACATTGACGCGATGATAGATGTGCTAGAAAGCGTCAAAGAAATCAAAGGCCCCGTGCTTCTGCACGTAGTAACCAAAAAAGGCAAAGGCTACACTCCTGCCGAAGAAAAACCGACCAAATTTCACGGTATTGGCATGTTTGACGCAGACACCGGAGATACCATTGGCAAAAGCGACCGCATTACCTTTACCAAGGCGTTTTCAGATTCTATCGTCAAGCTGGCTAAAGCAGACAAAAAAGTCAACGCCATCACCGCCGCCATGCCGGAAGGGACGGGGCTGGACGAATTCCGCCACACGTTCCCGCAGCGGTTTTTTGACGTAGGCATTGCCGAAGAGCACGCCGCCACCTTTGCCGCCGGTTTAGCCGCGGAAGGGTTAAAACCCGTTGTAGCGGTGTATTCCTCTTTTACGCAGCGCTGTTACGACCAAATCGTGCATGATATTGCCCTGCAAAACCTGCCGGTGGTGTTTGCGCTGGACCGCGCCGGCCTGGTGGGGGAAGACGGCCCCACACACCACGGCGCTTTTGACCTTAGTTTCCTGCGCAGCACGCCCAACCTGATTATCGCCGCGCCGGCAGATGAAAACGAATTGGGCCACATGCTTAAAACCGCGCTGGACAGCGGCAAACCTTTCGTCCTGCGCTACCCCCGCGGGGCCGGCTTTAACGTGGAAGTGGAAAAAGAATTAAAAGATTTGCCCATCGGTAAAGGGCAGTGGCTTAAAAAAGGCAAAGACCTGACCATAGTGGCTATCGGCAACCGCGTACACCCCGCGCTGGAAGCGGCGCAGCTGCTGAAAGAAAAGGGCATAGACGCAGGCGTCATCAACGCGCGTTTTGTCAAGCCGTTAGACAGCGCTGTTATAGACGAAGCGCTGCAAGTTTCCCCCCGCCTGGTCACAGTAGAGGATAACGCCCTTTGCGGCGGTTTTGGCTCTGCCGTGGCGGAGTATCTGACCGGGCAGGACAAGCCCTTTCACTTGCTGCGTTTGGGCTTGCCGGACGAATTTGTAGAACACGGAAAAGTGGCCCAGCTCTACGAGCAGTTGGGGCTTACGCCGGAAAAAATGGCTGAAGAAATCCAGCATTGGAGCAAACACCATGAAAAAACCCGCTAAGAAAGTAAGAATAGCCAGCACGGAGCACGAAAGCTCATACATTCGGGCTTATGAAGATATTGATTTATTAAATAAGCCGGTTATGCGCCCGGTGCGTATTGAATTGGAAGTCATGAAGCCGGAGCTGTACCTGCAGGCCAAAAACATTACGCAAAGCATAGTATGCTTTGGCAGTGCACGCGTACGCCCGGAAAAAGAAGCCAAAGCCCTGGTGGAGCAGGCCAAAAAAGCCTTAGCTAAAAATCCCAAAAACCAACTGCTGCAGGAAAGACTCAGTGAAGCGCAAGGGTTGCTCTCGCTCTCTAAATACTATGAAGTGGGGCGGGAATTTGCCAAGCTGGTCATTAAAAAAGGCAAAAACCGCTTTGCCGTAGTGACCGGCGGCGGCCCGGGCCTGATGGAAGCGGCCAACCGCGGCGCCTTTGAAAACGGCGGCAAAAGCGTAGGCTTTAACATTACCCTGCCGCATGAGCAGCATCCCAACGCCTATATCACCAAAGATCTGGCGTTTTTGTTCCACTACTTTGCCATTCGCAAACTGCATTTGGTTATGCGCTCGCGCGCGTTTGTGGTGTTCCCGGGCGGGTATGGTACATTTGATGAATTGTTTGAAATTTTGACATTGGTCAAAACTGGCAAAAAAGAGGAAATCCCCATCATTTTAGTCGGCAAAGAATTTTGGAACTCCGTCGTCAATTTCAACGCGCTGGCCTCTTACGGCGTGATAGATAATGACGAGGCCCGCACCTGCCACATTGTAGATACGGCGCAGGAAGCGTGGGACATCATCGCCAAATTCTATAAGATGAAATAATTCCTTCACTAAAAACCCCCGGCATACCCGGGGGTTCTATATATTGCAAAACCCCCGCGGGAAATTGCGGGGTTTAAATTTATATCGTATCTCTTTTATTGTGGTAGATAATTTCCATAAGCCGACATATCATTTATCGGCAAATAAAAACGATAAGAAACAGTTTTATCTTGTATACCCCCTAAAGCACGACAGACGGCGGCTGTTTCTTCCGTACCGCCGATACACAAACGCCATTTAACCATATGCCCATAATGTGCAATAAAATAGGAACCAAACACTTGCAAAATAGGATATCCGGGTTTATTTTGCGGATTGGCTTCCCAACGAAAGCCTTCGTCGGCAGCCTGTATCTTATATGGAGTTGTATCTGCAAGAGATACATCTAAAGACGCCATATCATTTGTATAAGAACCATTTGCCATATAGTACACATCGCCTGCTTCAATTAATTTATTAAGTGTGGCTAATACTGCCGCGGCCTTTGCCTTGCGCACCGCCAAATTGTAACGCGGCAGAGCAATAGCGGCCAATATGCCAATAATTAGCACCACTACCAAAAGCTCTACAAGCGTAAAGCCGCCTAAAAGACGTTTTACGCGGGTTTTCCCGTCGGGGATAGTTTTTTGATAAATTTTGTTCATGAACAAAATTTATCAAAAAAAAAAAACGAGTCAACCCCTTTAAAAATAAACGGCCAAAAATCTTACTATTTCTACACTTCCCGCTTATGCAAAATTTTACGCAAAAAAAGCTCCGCCATAAAGCGGAGCTTCTATCTGCAAAACAATAAAGTTACAGGCCTACTTGCTTTACGGCGTTGAGCAAATCATCGGTATCAAACGGCTTATATAAAATGCCGTCCGCGCCCAGCCGTTTGGCTTCTTCTGCAATGGTTTCCTGTTTCAGCCCGGTCACCATTAATACCTTGACCTTAGGGTATTGCTTTTTAAGCCGGGCCAGCATATCCAGGCCGTTTTCCGTTGGGAAAAATACGTCCAGCAACATCAAGGAAGGATCCGTTTTTTCCAATTTTTCAAAAAGCTCTTTAGAGCCACCCGCCTCCAGCACCACTTCAAACCCTGACGACTCCAACACATTTTTTATGGCAGAGCGCAAAATAACTGAATCGTCCACCAAGCCAATTTTTAACATAATCTCCCCTACTTAATATATTGTGCCACCAACTTTTCACCAAAATCCAACAAGACCTGCGTATCTTTCTTTGTGGCAGTTTCGGCATACACACGCACCAACGGCTCTGTGCCGGAAGGACGCATGAGTAACCATTCATCATTTTCAAAATAAATTTTCAACCCGTCGGAAGCATTCACCTCCGCCACTTTAAAAGTGCCGATTTTTTTGGGCAGTTTTTTACGCAGCTTCTCTACAAAAGCGGCCTTATCTATCGGTTTGGCGGCGGGCAAATCACGCCGCTGATAGACGGAAGCCCCGTATTCTTTACACACTTCATCACACAGCTCTGAGATTTTCTTTTTAGTCGTGGCCATAATTTCCAAGCAGGCTAAGGCCACCGCCAGGCCGTCGCGGTCTGAAGAGCCGCCCTTCCACGCATAACCGCCGGCCTCTTCCACGCCAAAAGCCACTTCTTCCAAGGCCATTCTTTCCGCCACGTTTTTAAAGCCTACGGGCACCTCTTCATAAGGCATATCATGCGCGCGGGCAATGCGTTTGGGCAAATATCCCATAGACATCGTCTGCACCACTTTGCCTGTAAGTTTTTTATTTTTGACTAAATAGTTCAGCAGTATCCCAGCCAACAAACAAGGGGTAACATAATTACCTTTTTCATCAACAAGGCCAAAGCGGTCTCCGTCCCCGTCAAAAGCAAACCCAGCCAATGCTTTTTTAGCCAGCACGGTCTTCTTCAGCTCCGTCAAATTTTTAAGTGATGGGTCCGGCTGCAAAGAGCGGAAAGTGGGGTCATGCTCCTCATGCAAAGCCACCACTTTGGGAGAAGAAATCAACTTCTCCAGCCACCCGGCTGTAACCCCATACATATAGTCCGCCACCACCGTGCCTTTTAACGTGGCTATTTTCTTTAAGTTAGCCGTACCTTTAAGATATTTTAAATACAGATCCGTCAGGTTTTTCTGCTCCGCCTTTTGTCCATATAAAAACAGTACGGGGTTGGCGTCTATTAGCTGCTCTATTTCCCGCGTTTCACGGGTCGGCGCAGAACAGCCCGCCCATTTGACTTTTACGCCGTTATATTGGGCCGGGTTGTGGCTGGCGGTTACGGTAATGCCCAGCCAAAATTTCTGCAAAGTCAGCGCGCTGACCAGCGGTGTCGGGACCGGCTGGTCCGACAGCGTAACATCTATTTTGTTAGAGCGCAAAATGCTGGCAATATCTGCCGCAAACAAGTCTGACATAAAACGGCGGTCATAGCCTACAAATACTTTTGCCATTTTGCCGTCTTCGTCCGAAGGGGCGTTTTCATTAATATAATCCGCCAGCGCCTGCGCTATGCGGCGCACATTTTCGTAGGTAAAATCCCAGGCGATCACGCCTCTCCAACCGTCGGTGCCGAACTTGATATCTGCGGCCATAAAAGCCCTCCGTAAAAATAAAATCCGTGTCCAATTTCCGCCGCCGCGCGATGGGAAAGTGTCGTTTTAAGCGGGCCCGTACATTGTCTACTTGCCCGGTGCAAAACCCGCGCGGAAAATAAAAAGTGGAGGTGGGGGGATTCGCACCCCCGTCCGAACATCCTAACAGTTCAGGCCCTACAGGTTTAGCCGCACTTGGTTAATTATACGGTAAGCGCGCGGCGGCACCCGTATAATTTGTTTCGTAGGTCTTAAGCACAGCAAGACGAAACGCGCCCGCTGCGCCGCATTTCACATAATGACTGCCTTGCCCCCGCGTGTGAAAAGCACAGAGGCGGCAGTGGACTAAGCGTTAGCCCAAGCGACTTGATTGTCGTTAGTTATTTTTTTAGCCCTATTTGAATTGGCCTGGCCAACCAATACCTGCTCCCGAGCCGTAACAGATACCCGTCGAATCTATTACACCCCCGTAAATACGGAAATTGTCAAAGAACCTTCCGGCCCTGCCGGAAAAGGGTATTATATTGTATCATTTTCTTATAGCAATTTTACGCCCGCGGCACAATACGCCGCCTTTTAACACTATGTATGTAACGACCAAACCTACCATTTACTTAATAGACGGCCTAAACCTGGTGCGCAGTTTTTTGTGGCAGTTTGCCCGCACTGAAGAAGAAGTGACGGACGAATTTTTAGATTTCTTAGAGCAGGTTTCTCTGGACGAAAAATATACCATGCACGAATACCGCGTTGTGTTTGACGGGGGTTACCGCCCCGTTGGCCCGCTTTACCGCGGGGGCGTACATATTATTTTCTCAGAAGACACCACCGCAGACGATTATATTTTCCAGGAAGCGGATTTTTTGAGCCAAAGCGGCACGCGCGTCATTGCCGTTACGTCCGACCGGGACCTGCAAAGCCGCCTCAAAGCCATCGGCGTAAAGACTTTGTTCTGCCAAAAGTTCTACCGGGGGCTGAAGCCGTCGGCGCAGTAAGTGAAGTTTTCTCTGCAAGTCGCGTCCAAAGTAAAAGCAGAATAGTGGAAGCCGTCTGCGGCGTAACCGACGTTTTTCCGCTAGCCGAAGCTAAAAAACAGCTGAAACCGTCGGCGGAGTAACCAGCTCTTTTTCTCCTCTCCGGCTAATTTGCCGCACGCATGTTGTGCGCAGGCAAAGGCAGAAAAAAGCCAAAATCAGGATTAGCGGCATAAGCCAACAGGCGCAAGCAGACAAGGGCGGCAAAAAACAGACAAGCTTGCTCCTCCCGCACTTCCTGCCGCACGCTGCGGCGGAACAGGCAAAGGCGGGAAAACACGCAAAAAACACTTTATTTTCTGCTCCTTTTCACAGTAAACTGTGCGGGAAGCGTCTTTTTTTGTTAAAATAAATACAGAGGGCTGGTGGCGGAATGGTAGACGCGACAGACTTAAAATCTGTTGGTCGCAAGACCGTGGGGGTTCGAGTCCCCCCCTGCCCACTTCATAAGCCCGGCTACATCGCCGGCAGAGGGGGATTATGTTAGAAGATTTTCAACGGACATTGACCAAGTGTTTTGGTTGGGTTTTTACCGTACTTCCGATTGGCCTGCGCTTTTTCGCCATCGCTTTGTTAATTGCAGTGCTTTTCCTGCTTTTCGGTTTCCGCGTGTTGGGCGGACTGTTTTTGCTGGTGGCGTGCTTTTGCGCGTTCTTTTTCCGCAATCCCAAACGGGAAGTGGAATTTGCAGAGGACGAAATCGCCTGCCCGGCAGACGGCACCGTGCTGAGCATTAAAACAGAAGACGACCCCAATTCCGTAGTTATTCGCATTTTCTTGTCTATTTTTGACGTTCACGTGCAGCGCTCCACCGTCAACGGTGTAGTGGGAGAGATTTTTTACCACAAAGGGGAATTTCTCTTTGCCAACAATCCAGACGCCGCCTCTAAAAATGAGCGCAACCTCATTCAAATTTACCGCCCCAACAGCGACCGATTTGCCCATGTGGAGCAAATTACCGGCGCTATTGCGCGGCGCATTGAATGCTGGGTAAAACCCGGACAGGAACTGAAAGCCGGGCAGCTGATTGGGCTGGTGCGTTTTGGCAGCCAGGTGGCTGTATATTTGCCCAAAAATGCAGTGCGCGTTATGGTCAAAGAAGGCCAAAAAGTGCAAGGTGGCAACACCGTACTGGCTTTGTGGAAATAACTGTTTTTCAAAACGGCGCTTATGCGCCGTTTTTTTATTTTAGGAAAAGAATATGAACGAAGAAAACAACCAACCTACAAGCGTGGAAAAATTAAAAAGAACCGGCGCGGTGGCGGCGCCGTCACTTTTTACGCTGGGCAACTTAGCGTGCGGATTTTTCTCTATTTTAGCCGCCAGCCACGGCAATTTCGGCAAAGCCGGCTGGCTGATTTTGATTGCGGCCGTGTTTGATTTGTTTGACGGCCGTGTGGCCCGCATGCTGGGCACGGAAAGCAACTTTGGCGTGGAGATGGACTCTTTGGCAGACGCGGTTTCTTTCTGCACGGCGCCGGCCCTGCTGATGTACTTTATGGTGCTGCAGCAGTACCCGCTGTGGGGCGCGCCGATTGCCTGCGTGTACGCGTGCTTTGGCGTGCTGCGCCTGGCTAAATTTAACGCCATGGCTTATGCGGGCGAAGGCTCTAAAAAATATTTCTCCGGCTTGCCGGTGCCGGCACCGGCGTCTATTTTAGCCTCGTTTGCCATTTCCTACAGCATTATGGAAAGCAATATGGGCGGGCACAATTTGCGCATTATGCAGATGTATCTGCCGCACCTGTACAACTTTGTAGCTATTGCGATGATTGGTATGGCTATTTTAATGGTATCTACTGTGCCGTATGCGGCGTTTAAAGCTAAACGCGAAAAGAAAATGAGCGTATGGTTTATGCTATTGCTGGTGGTGTTGGTCGTGCTTTTGGTGCGCTACCCGCAGGACGTTATCTTTATTGTAATGTCTGCCTATGTGCTCTTTGGCTTGCTGGCGGTTTTGTACCGGGCGTTTAAAGGAATCAAGGTAGAAAAATAAAACAATTAAAAAATAAAAACCCCGCTGTAACAGCGGGGTTTTTTTATGGCTTTTGTCTATTTTAGAAGCCTTGTAGATTTCCGCTATGCTTCTGCCTCGATAAATCCTGCCGCCTCAACTGCCTGCCAAGACGCCTTGGCTTACCAAAGTATAAAAAATTGCTATTAAAATATGTTTTTCTGTCGGGGAAATGCTACAATAACAAAAAGGAACCTCTCTATGAAAACCCCGCTACAGGATTTTGACAAAAAGAAGGCTCTGCAACTAGAAACCGCCACTCTTTTCGGCGTGGACGAAGCCGGCCGCGGCCCGCTGGCGGGCCCGGTGGTGGCCAGCGCGTGCTATATTGGGTCCAACCTATATTCTTACTTTGAAGATGTAAACGACAGTAAAAAACTTACTTCCAAAAAAAGAGAAGAAATTTTTGACCGCATTAACAAACTGGGCGTTTTATACGGCATAGGGTTTGCTTCCGCCGAAGAAATAGACCGCTACAATATTTTACAGGCTACGTTTTTGGCTATGCGCCGCGCATGCCAGAAGTTTTATCTTATTCCCGGCGCGGTGGCGCTGGTGGACGGCCCGCACCCCATTAAAGATTTCCTCCTGCGCCAAGAGCCCGTCATTGACGGCGACGCCAAATCGCTCAACATCGCCGCCGCCAGCATTATCGCCAAAGTGTTCCGGGACCGCTACATGAATATTTTAGACAAGCTCTACCCCGGCTACGGCTTTGCCGGACATAAAGGATATGGCACGCCCAAGCACCTCGCCGCAATAGAAAAATTGGGCCCCTGCCCGCAGCACCGCAAAACTTTCGGTCCGGTACGTCAATTTTTTAAACCTACGCTTTTCCCATGAACACCTGCCAAAGCGGCGCATTGGGCGAGGACGCCGCCTGCCAATACCTGCAGCACAAAGGCTTTTGCATTTTAGCGCGCAACTACCGCCAACCCTGCGGAGAGATAGACATTATCGCCCGCGACGGCAAAACGCTGGTTTTTGCCGAAGTAAAAAAACGCGCCAGCGGCGCGTTTGGCGGGCCACTGGCGGCGGTAACTGGGGCCAAACAGCGCAAAATCACGCTGGCGGCCGAGTGTTATATCAAGGAAAACACGCCGAAATTTGATAGTATAAGATTTGATGTCGTATGTCTGCTGGCGGGGCAAATTACGCATATACCCAATGCCTTTTCCCCCCGGCGGGGTACTTTATGATTACGGAGGCCGTATGACACAACTACAGCAGGTCAAAAAAGCCGTCGCTTTCATTAACAAAAAGACAAAAAATTTCAAACCGGAAATCGCATTAATCACCGGCTCTGGCTTGGCAGGCTCTATTCCGCCGCTTGAGAAAAAAGTGGTTATATCCTATGCCGACATTCCCGGTTTCTTGCGCAGCACTGTGCCGGGGCACAGCGGAAATTTGATTTTTGGCACCTACAAAGGCAAAAAACTGATGATTATGCAGGGCCGCTTTCACTATTATGAAGGGCACCCGATGAAAGATTTGGCGGTGTCTGTACGCACCATGTTTATGCTGGGTGTGCAGAAATTAATCGTGTCCGCCGCGGTGGGCTCTTTGGATTTGAAACTCAAACCCGGCGCCTTGTGCGTGCTCAACGACCATATTAACTTTATGTGCAATAACCCGCTGATTGGCAATCACGACCCGGCCTTCGGCCCGATGTTTTTTGACTTGTCAGAAGCGTATGACAAAAAAATGCGCAAAGTGGCTATGGACGCTTGCAAAAAGCTCAAAATCAGCGCCAAAGAGGGCTCTTATTTAGCCACCACCGGGCCGAACTTTGAAACTCCGGCGGAAATCCGCGCTTTTAAAACTTTAGGCGCTACGGTGGTGGGCATGAGCGTGGTGCCGGAAGTGCTGGTGGCGCGCCAATGCGGCATTGCGGTGCTGGGGCTGGCGTGGGTGAGCAATATGGCCTGCGGCATTTCCAAAATTCCGCTTTCGCACACACAGACTATCAGCGAAACGAAAAAAATTGAAGGCAAGTTTAAAGACTTGCTGGAAACTATCTTACCCAAACTGTAATACAAGTGCCCCGCAGGCCGGGCCTGCGGGGCTTTTTTAAGCGATGACCAAAGATATTATCCGCCTGGGCAAAGAAACATTGGTGTATGGCACGTCTACTGTCGTGGCGCGCCTGCTGAACTTTTGTCTGGTGCCGTTTTACACCTATTATTTAGCTACGGCCGACTATGGGATTGTAGCCTCTGTATTTGCGCTGGTGGCGCTGCTTAATGTGGTGTTTTTGTTTGGCATGGACCAAAGCTACCTGCGCTTTGCCAGTGAAGCCAAAGACAAAAAAGAAGTGTTCCAGCATTGTTTTTACGGCCTGCTGTTTTACGGCTTGGCGCTGGGGATACTGATGTTCTTTTTTGCCAAGCCGCTTGCCTATGTGGCGGGCATCGGGGCGGAAAATGTACGGCTGATTTATTTAGCCATAGCCATTTTGTTTTTGGATATGCTCAATATGATTCCGTTTACCAAGCTGCGCCTGCAGCGGCGGGCGTGGTATTTTGCGGGCGTGCGGACGGCTTCTATTGTGGTCAATGTGCTGGGGAATGTGTTGTTTGTGGCGGTGTTGAAATGGGGCGTGGAATCTATTTTTTGGGCCAATATCTTTGGCTCGCTGACGTCGCTATTTCTGTTGTCCCCCGTTGTGTGGGAAGAGCTCAAAGGCAAGCCCTGCCGTTTTAACCCCCCCTTGCAAAAACAAATGCTCAAATTTGCCTGGCCCTTTGTGCCGGCCGGGCTGGCCAGCCTGCTGGTCAGCGTGATAGACAAGCCGATTTTGGTGCAGCTGGTGGGCTTGTCTGAAGTGGGTATTTACCAGGCTAATTTTAAAATCGGCGTTTTTATGATGCTTATCGTGTCTATGTTTGACCAGGCGTGGAGGCCCTTTTTCCTCTCACACGCCAAAGACCCGGACGCCAAAACCCTCTTTGCGCGCGTGCTGACATTTTTTACCGCGTTTGCGGCATGGGTGCTGTTGGGGCTTTCTCTGTTAATGCCCGACATTATACGCAGCAATATCTTTGGCTCTTTTCATTTAATTGCGCCGCAATACTGGGGCGGGCTGTCCGTCATTCCCTTGGTGCTGACGGGATATTTTTTCTACGGGCTGTATATCAATTTTATGGTCGGCCCCGTCATGACCAAACGCAGCCGCGTGCTGATGTGGATTACGCTGGCCGGCGCCGCCACCAGCATTGCCGTCAACCTGACGCTGGTGCCCAAAGTGGGCATTATTGGCGCGGGGTGGGCGGTGGCCTGCAGTTATGCGGTGATGGCGGGGTGTCTGTTTACATTTACGCAAAAAGTTTATCCCCTGCCTTATCAATATGTGCGGCTGGGCCTTTTGCTGCTGTTAACAGCGGCTATTGCGCTTACCGTATGGCTGGCTGGGAAAAGCTTTACGCCCAAGTCATTATTGCAGCTAAAAGTGGGGCTTTTGTGTATGTATCCGCTGGTGGCGTGGCTGATTATTAGCGCAAAACGCCGCCCACGCCAGCCCGTCCAAACAGCCCCCTAATTTTGACGTGTAATCTCCGGCCCAAACCGCCACAGCTTTTTCACGCCAACAAGGCAAACGGGCTGGATTTGCCGATGGGAGCCGGAGCAAAAATTTTATATTTTTAAGGAAAAAAAACAATGATGAAATCTAGAGTAAAAGACGCCAAAGCGCGCCATAAAAACGGCTACAACTGTGCACAAGCCGTAGCCTGCACCTATTGTGATTTGCTGGATATGGACGAAAAAACCGCTTTCCGCGCCGTGGAAGCCTTTGGTTTGGGCATGGCTAAAAGATACGAAACCTGCGGCTCCGTCTGCGCGATGTTGATGCTGGCGGGCCTGAAAAACAGCGACGCTAATATGCAAAACCCCGCTTCCAAATTTGCCACATTTGATTTGGGTCGCGGCCTGACGGAAAAGTTTGAAGCTTGGAACGGCACCTGCTCCTGTGCCAAACTGCGCGGCACCGACGGCAAAACCGATCGCCTGCGCTCCTGCCGCGGCTGCGTGGCGGACTGTGCGCGCATTGTGGAAGACGTGCTTTTTGCGGGGCAATTTGAGCCTTATGAAGAAAGAAGCGAGGGAGAAGAATAACATGAAAGCATGCATGATTGTAACAGACGGATTTGAAGAAATAGAAGCCGTAGGCACCTATGCCATTTTGCGCCGCGGCGGCTTAGACGTAGACGTCTACAGCCTGCGCGGGGACAAAGCCACCGGCCGCTTTGGCCTGACCTGCTGTGCATTAAAACCCTTTGACCAGTTTAAAGACGAACATTACGCCGCGCTGATTTTGCCCGGCGGCCCCCAGTGGAAAGAGCTGGAGGCCAACGCCGCGGTGCAGCAGCTGCTGCGCGACTTTGACGACACCGGCCGCTACCTCTGCGCCATTTGCGCCGGGCCGACCATTTTGGGCCGCGCCGGTTATTTAAAAGGAAAAAATTACACCTGCTTTACCGCCATGAACGGCGACTTTGGCGGAAATTATAAAGAGGACTACGCCGTCACAGACGGGCGCATTATCACCGGCAAAAGCGCCGCCGCCACGATAGACTTTGGCTTTGCCGTTTTAGCTGCCGTCGCCGGGCAGGAAGCGGCAGAGAAAACCAAAAAAGAAATCTATTACAAAGAAAA
>CALVFA010000028.1 GCA_944326725.1 uncultured Elusimicrobiales bacterium
CATTTATAAATCAGCCCGCCGTATTGTATGCCGTTGATGTAGAAATCTTGGCCATACAAGTCGGGTGCGCCGCCCGGCGCCACGCCGGCGGAACGCAAATACACCACATTGCCGCCCAAGTTTTGGGCATTGGTGCGGATATTGTTTAGCATATCTTCGCCCCATTGGCTGCTGATATCATTTTGGTCCCCCAGCACACCGGCTATAAACTGGCAGCCTTGCGGCTTTTGGGTCACAATGCGCACCTCTGTTTGCGTGGTGTTATTTTCCGTTGGTATCTGATATACACAGCCACCCAAACTAAGCAAGGCCGCCACATAAAAAAGAATGGTATTTTTCATGGTTTTTCTCCCTTTATTTTTGTTCGCTCACGCCTAAGCTTTTTAAGAACGCCTTATTGTTATAGGGCCGGCCCAAGAATTTTTCCACCATTTCATTTTCATCTTGGGCGGTGCCGGGCGTGTAAATATACTGGCGCAATTTAGCGCCCAGCTCTTCATTAAAGAGCCCCTGCTCTTCAAACTGCGCAAAAATATCTTCCGCAATTACCAACGCCCACGCATACACATAGTAGCCTACGTCATAAGGGTCGGTCAAGCTCATAATATGCCCAAAGCTGGCCTGCGGATAGGTGCCTTTGGTCAGCGGGGTGCCGGTTACTTCTTTCATCAGGCGTCCATAGAGCTTGGTGGTGTTGACGCGTTTTTGGGCGCTGTGGGCTTGCAGGTCAAACTGACCCAAAAAGTTCTGCCGGGCAAATTCCGCCGCCTGCCCCACCCGGCGGGAGCGCACCAGCGCGTCCACCAAATCCTGCGGCAAAGGCTCCCCGGTTTTATAATGGGAAGAAATACGCGCCAGCACCTGCGGCTGCCAGGCCCAGTTCTCCAGCAGTTGGGAGTGGGTTTCAATGTAATCCCAGGCCACATTATCCCCGGTCAGGCTGGCATAGCGCGACGTTGCCAAAGACATTTGCAGCACGTGCCCAAATTCGTGAAACAGCGTTTCCACATCGCTGTGCGTAAGCAAAGCGGGCATACCTCCGCCCGCGGGCGTAAAGTTGGCCGCGATGACTACCGAGGGAATTTGGTAGCTGCCGTCTGGCAGTTGGAAGCGGTCCACAAAGCTCCAGGTAGCGGCGTGCGTATATTTGCCGTTGCGCGGATACGCGTCCAGATAAAAATAGGAAATAGTTTCTCCCGTCTTTTTATCCTTAATAATATAGGTCTGCACGTCCTCGTGCCATTTAGGCAAGTTCGCCTCTTCAAAGCTCAGCCCAAAGAGCGGGCCAAATGTGTCAAACATTCCGCTGATTACTTTCTGCGCCGGGAAATACTCTTTGATTTTTTCATCGTCCACCGCATACTTTTGCTTTTTGTACTGGTTGGCCCAATAGGGCAATTCCCACGCGGTCAGTTCTTGACTCTCCACCCCGGTCATTTGTTTTTTAAGTTCCAGGTATTGCTGCGTTTCCTGCTGGGCCAGCGGGCGGATTTGCTTCTCTAAATCTTTTAAGAAAGCTTCCAGCGTTTGATAATTCTGCGCCATACGCGCCGGCAACACATAGTCAGGATATTTCTCATACCCCAGCAACCGCGCCTGGCGGGCGCGCAGCTGCAAGACATCTTCCAGCAGCTTGACGTTTTCTTTGCCGCCGCGTTTGGCAAATTTGGTTTGCAGGGCTTTGCGCGCTTCTTCGTCTTTGGCATTAGCCATAAACGGGTTATAGTCGGGATATTTAAGCGTGACGACATAGTTGCCGTCTTCGGTGCGCTCCAAACGGTTGATATAGGTATCTTCCATGCCCTCCAGCTGCGCGCGGGTAAGGGCCAGGCTGTCTTGGTAATTGTTCAAATTGACGTTATAGCGCGTGATTTTATCCAAACGCTCGGTGTTGAGTTTGACAAATTTTTTCAAATCTTTATCTGAAAGTCCCATTCCGTTGCGCTCAAATTTTACCAGCCATTTGTCCAGCATGCGCTGTTGTTCTGCGTCTAGGACGGGCTTTGTGTCGGCGTAGGCCTTAAGCGCGCGGTACACATCGCGCCGCGTAAAAATATCCGCCTTTACTTTGCTGCCCTGCGTTTCCAGTTGGGCCGCTGCGCTGCGCACACCTGAATCGGCGTGAAAATAGGCAAGCAAAGACAAGGCCTTGGGCACAAACCAATAGGCGCTGTAAGCGTTTTCCAACGCCAAAGCCGTATTGTCAAATGTACGCTCTTCATCAGGCAAGGCCACCAAAGCGGAGAGATTTTGCTCCAGCTCGGCGCGGGCTTGCGCCTCTAAAGCGGTTAGTTCCGCCGGGCTGTAGTCAAAACGAAGCAGCCCGTTTTCAAACATTTTGTCATACGCCCCGCCAAACAAAGCCGGGGTCACAGCTACACTGGTCAAAATGGTCATCAATTTTTTCATTTTTTCCTCCGCTTTAAATTATAACTTTTTCCCCGCCCCGCCTATTTTATTTTCTGCATGCGCAAGCAAAACAAGCGCCCTCTAACCTAAAATCCCCGCCCGCTTCCCGCTTCCTTGATGTCCGCTTTTTTGCAGGGCACCGCACCCCGGCCCGCGCCCAACGCACGCACACCAAGGCAAAAAGCCCCATGCCCCGCCCAAGAGGGGCTGTGAATTTCCTATAATGTATATATGGATAAAGACCAGGGCGTTATTGTCGCCAAATCCGCCGGGTTCTGCCCCGGGGTCAAAGGCGCCATAGACAAAGTATTGGAGCTGGAAGCTTCCGGCAAGAAACCCATCTACACACTGGGGCCGCTTATTCACAACCGCCAAGTGACCGATATGCTGGCGGCCAAACAAATTACCTCTGTGGACCGGCCCGAACAAGCCGCCGACAAAAACGGCGTGCTGGTGATCCGCGCGCATGGCATCACGCCGGCTTTCCGCGCAGAAGTGCTGCAAAGCGGCATGGAAGTGGTGGACGCCACCTGCCCGCTGGTCAAACACGCCCACGACGTCATCTCCCAATACGCAGAGCAGGGGTATCACACCGTCATTGTGGGGGACAGCGGCCACGCCGAAGTGATTGGCCTTTTGGGCTGCACGCAAGGCAAAGGCGTTGTCGTTTCCGGGCCGGAAGAAGCCCAGAAATTACCCTCTTTTGACAAAGTCAATGTGGTGGCGCAGACCACCCAAAAAGAAAGCGTATTTTTTGAAACGGCGGAAGTGATTAAACAAAAATCCGCCGTGTGCCAAATTTCCAACACCATCTGCCACCCCACCAAACTGCGCCAAAGCGAAACCATACAAATGGCAAAAAACGCAGACCTAGTTATCGTGGTAGGCGGCAAACACAGCGCCAATACCGCCCGCCTGGCCTTGCTGTGCAAAGAGCTGGCCCCGGAGGTGCTGCACATTGAAACGGAGGCGGAGCTTACCCCGCAGCAAGTGCTCGCCCCAAAACGCATTTTTATCACAGCCGGCGCTTCTACGCCAAACTGGGTCATTGACCAAGTGGCCCAATGGGTGCGCCAAACACGCGCCAACCGGGGTTTTGCCTTTATGGGTATGTTGCAGCGGCTGTGGGCCAAAGGAGTATCCTATTCTTTGTATACGGCTTTTGCCGCAATGGCTTTAACGTATGTTTGTATGAAGCTGGAAGGGCTGCACGCCCAAATTAAGCCGCTGCTGTTTTCTTGGCTGTTTGTGTTTAGCTTGACCACCGTCAACCGGGCCTTTGAAGACAAGGCACGCCCCGCCGGGCAACTTTCTGCCCTGACGGGGTTTATCGCCGCCGGGCTGGGGCTGTGGGTGGCGTGGCGGATGGGCGGACAAGTGTTTGCGCTGGCCGCCGCATTTATGGCGGCAGGGCTTTTATATCCGTTCCGCCATTTCTTAAAATCCAAAATGCTTTCCTTGCCGGGCACAAAAGATTTTTTTACCGCGCTGGGCTGGGGCTTTTCCTGTGCGTTTCTACCCGCTTTTGCCAACGGCATGATGCTGCGCAAGGCGCTGTATTTGGCTATTTTTTATGCGGTACTTTTGGTATTTATGCGCTCGGTTACGCTGGGTTTTACTTCCGCCAACAAAGATTTGATGATTGGCAAAGAAAGCTTTTACAAAGCCTTTGGTTTTGGCAAAACCAAACTGGCGGTGGCAGGACTGCTTATTTTGCTGACTGCCGTACTGGTAACCCTGTTGCTCATTACATGGAAGCCGGCCCTGGTGGGTATGCTTCTGTTGGGCAATTTCTACACGATTTTTATAGTAATATACTATTATAGCCACCCGGCTTCACGCGGGGTGAAGGAAGAAACGCTCATTGACGGACAGTTCTTTGTGCTGTGGCTGCTGGCGTGGCTTTCCCGTTTTATTTAATTGGGGAGGACGTATGGGTATTAAGAAAATTGGTATTTTAACCGCAGGCGGCGACTGCCCAGGGCTCAACGCCGTTGTACGCGCGGTAAGCAAAAACGCTTTGCGCCATGGCGTCAAAGTGTTGGGGTTTAAAAACGGCTTTGACGGTATGGTGCGCAACGAATTTATTGAAATTGACGAACACGCCGTATCTGGCATTTTAACATTGGGCGGCACCATTTTAGGCACCAGCAACATCGCCAACCCTTTCCGCTATACGCTGCCGCCTTTCGGCACGCCGGAAAACCCGCGCGACCTCTCTTCGGTCGTCATGCACAATTTTAAAGAAAACGGCTTGGACGCGTTAATCGCTATCGGCGGGGACGGCACCCTGCATATGGCGCAGCAATTTGTAGAGCTGGGCATGCCGGTGGTGGGCATTCCCAAAACCATAGACAATGACCTCTCCTGCACGGATTTGACCTTTGGTTTTGACTCTGCCATGGCCGTAGCTACCGACGCGGTGGACCGCATTCACACCACCGCCCAAAGCCACCACCGCGTGATGATTATTGAAACCATGGGCCGTTACGCGGGCTGGATTGCGCTGCGTTCCGCCATTGCCGGCGGGGGCGATATCGTGCTGATACCGGAAATCCCGTATAATGAGCAAACGATTGTAGATTTTATTTTGGACCGCCGCTCCAAAGGCAAAAACTTCAGCATTATCGTAGCCGCGGAAGGAGCCAAAAACGAAGCCGGAGAGCAGGCCGTCACCCGCACGGTGGCAGGGTCTACAGACCCGGTGCGCCTGGGCGGCATCGGTTTTAAAATCAGCAGTATGGTAGAAGAAGCCTGCCACGTGGAAAGCCGCGTGGTGGTGCTGGGGCACCTGCAGCGCGGCGGAACGCCCACGCCGTTTGACCGCTGGCTCTCCACCCGCTTTGGCGCACGCGCGATGGATTTAGTATTGGAAGGCAAATTCGGCTATATGGTAGCGTTGAAAGGGCTGGCAATTGGGGAGTGCAAAATTGCAGACGCTATTTCCAAGCTCAAACTGGTGGACCCCAACAGTGAAGAAGTGCGCACCGCGCTGGAAGTGGGCATGAGCTTTGGCTCGGCCCAAATCGGCTGAGCAGCGCACAAATACGGAGAAAATATGAGTGAAAATTTAGACATTCTTTTTGGCATTCACGCCGTCATGGAAGCGCTGAAAAGCAAAAAACGCAATGTGGTGCAGCTCTATGTGGCAGACAACAAAGCCGGGCACAAGGCTGTAGAAGAAATTATCCGCCTGGCCAAGCGCAACAATGTCAAAATAGACCGCATGGACGTCAAAATGATGGACCGTCTGAGTAAAGACGGCAACCACCAAGGCGTGCTGGCTAAAGCGCAGCCCGTGCGGCTGATGAAGCTTTCCACCGCCATATACGAATCCAACGGAAATAAAAAAGACCTGTGGCTGGCGGTAGATGAAATGACCGACCCGCAAAACCTGGGCGCCATTATCCGCAGTGCGGCCTGCTTGGGCTTTTCCACCATTATCTTGCCGCAGCGGCGTACGGTCGGGCTGACGCCGGCGGTGTATAAAGTGGCATGCGGTGCGGTGGAGCGCGTCAATATTGTGGAAGTGAGCAACCTCTCCAACGCCCTTTTGGACCTTAAAGAAGAAGGCTTTTGGATTTACGGTGCCGACATGGACGGACAGCCCATTACGCAGACCGACTATGCTTCCCCCGCCGTGCTGGTCATTGGCTCGGAAGGCACCGGCATACGCGAAAAAACCGCCGAAAATTGCGACCAAATTATTTCCATTCCACAAAAAGGCGGAGTGGAGAGCTTAAACGCTTCGGCCGCGGCCGGCATTATTATGTACGATATGTTTTCAAAAGTACAGCTGAAAAAATAGGCTTTTGTTTCCCACAAAAAACCGGGTGTTTGAAACACCCGGTTTTTTGTCATAGCTTACATCTCTGTATCCATATACGTATAGCCAGAGGATTCCAAACCACGGCAAATAGTCTTGCCCGTACCAGTTACCTGAGTAATACATTTTTTAGTTACTGCCCCACCCTTGTTATAGTCTATGGATAAACTCCAGGCGTTATCGGCAGAGTTGCGATATGTTTCTATATAACATGTAGTGGAATTTGGGCAATGTAGGATAAATTCAAAATTATCTGTCATATACGTTTTATTGTCATCCTGCCATTCGCCACCGCTTAATCCCAAAAGCATTAGGTCCTTGCCGGTCATACCGCTGGCAGGAATACTTTCAGCTAAAAAAGCCATTGTAATTGATTTCTCTGCCGCATTTACCATAGACAACAATTCCACAGAACGGGCCTTTTCCACTGCTTTGGTATACTGGGGCAAAGCAATAGATGACAATATGCCTATAATCAGCACCACCACCAAAAGCTCTATTAAGGTAAAACCTGCAACCCTGCCTTTTCCAGCAAGACCCCTCTGTGACCGAAACCCTTTCAGAAAAACATTCCTCATAACATTCCCCTTTTGCACAATATAAATAACGGCATTTAGCCCCTTAAATAAGTTTAATTGTAAAGTTCCACTTTGTCCAGTTGTTTGCCTTGCTCGTTATACACTGTCATGGTCAGCTTGCGGTCAGAAATGCGCACATCGGCGTAATGATAGGCAGACACAAAACGCGCGGTGGAGCGGTGACTGCCGGAGCGGCGCGTCAGCTTGGCGCCGCCGCCGCCCAGCGTAACATAGGTCACGCCGCGGGTATTTGCTTCGTCTTGATACATGGGAAAGGTGCGCTCGTAATTGCCTTCCGCCCCTTGCAACACCAAATCCACCCCATAGCGCTCAAACAAAGGCACAAAGTTGGCGGCGGCTTCATTAGCGGGGCCTTTGGGACCGGTGGAGTACATGGGGGCATTAATTACCACAATTTTCCATTTTTCTCCCGCACCCGCCAGCGTGCTTTGCAGCCATTTGTACTGGGCGGACTTATTATCTATATTCGGCGCCCACACCGCCCCATAGGCGGCGTTGGCGTCCAAAAAGATAAAGCGGGCGTTAGCGGTATCAAAGGAATAGTATTTGGGCGTAGCGTTAGACCAGCTCATATCGTGAAAGCGGGAATAATTGGTGCGGACAAAGGACTTGCTGTCGCGGCTGTCACGCTCCGGGCCGTATTCATTGGCGCCAATGGCAATAAAAAGCGGCGTTTTGCTCAATACATTTCTATACGGGACGAAAAATTCGGCGTCAGCATCGCCGTCTAAACCGCTGTAGGTTAAATCGCCAGTGTGAATGACGAAATCAGCGTCTTTTTGGACCATTTGTTCTGCCAAAAGTTCCCGCGGGTCCGCCGGAGGCAGGCCGCCGTTTTCCTCCCAGGATTTCATTTGTTCTTCCGGCGTCAGAGGCGTTTTGGCGGTGTTGCCAAAAGCCAAGAAATGCACTTCTTTGCGCTCGGCACTGTAGAGGGTGGTAAATTTACCCTCCACCGGGGCCTGCACGCCGTCACGCGCGGCATTATACACATACAGCCGGTAGCAAAAATCCTGATTAGGCACCAAGCCATACAAAATCGCCTTATGCTGTGTTCCTTCCGGGCTGATTTTTAAAATCTGGTTGCAGCGCGGGGTGGGGCCATACTCCAGCCAAGCCGGGGTGGGCTCATCGGTCTGCCAGCGAAGCACCATAGTCGTTTGGGTGGGGTCTTCTATATAAGGCCCGCGGATAATCTGCGCGCCATAAGCGCAGCAAGAGGCAAAAGCCAATAAAAAAGAGAGAAAAATCTTCATATAAATATTCTAGCAAAATATCTCTCTTTTTCCGCCCAGCCCTTTTGACACAGACAAACCGGCAAATGCCCCTACGCTCTTAGGCCGATTTAACCTGCCCCGTGTGATTATGGCCACCGACCAAGGGGCAAATGCCCCTGCTCTTTTGGACCGACTTGAACTCCAGCACACTGTGTATGGTTACGCTGGGAGACAAATCTCCGACGCGTTTTTAGGCGGGCTGGACCGCACTCCATTCTGACAGCAACACATTGCACCGGCGGAGTTTAACACTATTTTTGTCCGCTTGAGTCAGCCTCGCCGTTCGCGCCTGCGCGCGTAAAGAGAAATTTTGCTGTTACAGCGGCGCAAATTTTGCTAAATTATGGATATGAAGAAAATACTGCTTTTTTGTCTTTTATTTTTAGCTGCGCTGCAGGCGCAGGCTGCCGTTGACGCTTCTGCGACGTATCTCTACTCATCTGATTTTAATCAGGTACGCGCCGGAGCCGCTTTGCCATTGGGGCTGAATGCCGCCATAGGGTTGGAAGGGCGCTATGTGGAAGATAAATTTTCCGAAGAGGACGGGGCCTTTAAAGACCCGGTCTACTCCGTTTATCTGCCCATACAGCTGGATTTGGATTTGGTCAAACTGAATTTGACCCCGTTTTATTATTTCAAAAACAAATCCGACAATCCCCTCTTTAAAGACGCGTATGCTTATGGCGTCAATGCGCAGTTTGTGATGAACTTGCGCCAAGACGAAGTGGAAGAACTCTACACCCAGGCTTATATTGGGGTTTCTTACGCACGCCAAAAAGCGGCCATATGGAAAGACGCCGACTTATCTAATAAAAACTACTCACAAATGGCTTATACGCTGGGCTTGCGGCAAAATTTCTTTAGCTCTTTTACCTTTCACGTCGCCGCCACCGCTTACCAATATCCGGACGGAATAGACGGGGTAGAGGCTTTCCGCGGTATTATGGACCAAAATGACCTGGCTTTTACCCAGTCTTATGACGTAAGCCGGGCCCTGGGCAAATACGCTCTTTCGGCCCGTATTACACGCATTTGGCCCCAGCAACATTCTACGCTTTACCTCGGCTACCATTACGCCGAATTTTATACCGCCGACCCGCAGCACTCTTTCTTGGTGGGCAACAGCTTCCGCGTAGCGGCTGCAGCCCAATTGGACGTAGCTTACAACCATTTGCAAAATACGGACGGAAACGATAAGCGCGACATTTTATACGCCAAATTAAACATCGCTTTTTAGAGGATAACGGTTATGGAACAAAATCCGCTTGAGGAAAATATACAGAAAGAAAAAAATCCAACCAAGATGCTTTCTTTAGTATCGCATAAACTCAAAACGCCGCTGTCCATTATTAACGGCTATTCTGAGGCTATTTTGTCTCAATCGGCCAAAGAAAAATTCTCTCCTTTTACGGCTAAAGCGTTAGAAGAGATTAACAAGCAAGGCACCAAATTGTGCGGGCTGGTAGACAAACTATTGTTCTTTAACAAAGTGGAATCTTTACAGGCCAAAGATTTGGCTAAGAAAATCATTAACTTAAAAAGTTTGGTTAAAGCCAGCGCCAATGACGCTATTTCCCAAGAAGAAGAAATGGCTACCGTATCTGCCGGGTCCACGGTGGCCAAAAAAGGCACGTTTATTGAAATAGACTGCCCGTCCAACTTAGAAATTAAAGCCGATGAAGAACTGATGGGCTTTTTAGTGGAAGAACTTTTAAGCAACGCTATTAAATTTAACAATAAAGCCGAAAAAGTAATCAAAGTGCAATGCGCCCACCATGGAGACAGCATCTCCATATCGGTGCGCGACTATGGTGCCGGCATACGCCCCCAAGATGTAAACAGGATTTTTGAAAGTTTCTATCAGGTAGACGATTATTTTACCGGGCAAATTGACGGCTGGGGGCTGGGGCTGACCATGGTGAAAAAGATTTTGGAATTGCACGGCGGCAGTATCAGTGTTATTTCCGACAGGGGGTTGGGATCCATCTTTACGGTGAGCATTCCCGTCGCATGAACAAGCAGGATTTATTAGACGATATTTTAGCGCAAACAGATACATTGCGTGCCTCTTTATCCCAATCGGCGCGCAGCTTGCAGGATTTTACCCGCCGTTTAGAATTGATTTTAAGCCAGGACCATAAAAATATAGCCGTGCGGGATACGGCTTTTGCGGCGGATTTTTCCGCCTTTTGCACGGCTCTGCGCCAAGACACGGATTTGCGGCTGGACTATTGGCAGCAGGCGCGCGGGCAGCTGCGGGCCGGCGCCGGGAAAGAAGGATATGACTTGACTCTAGCTACCAAAAGCTTCGTCAGCCGCGCCAAAATCCTTTCCCGTGCTTGCGATGAATTTACCACAGCCTACGACCAGTTTAACCGCTTTTACAAAAACTATACTCTTTCCAAACTACCGGTATGGCTGCTGACCACCTGTTGCGATGATCTGAATAATTTGACGGGAAAAATCCTTTTCCTCTCACGTGAATTGGCTAAAAGAACTGAAAAAATACGGGAGTATTAAATGATAGATAAAACATCCTGGTACTACCAGAAAATGAGTGCAATCTGTCTGACCATTATCGCCGCAGGCATTATTGCGGCGGCATTGGTATACACGCGCGCGCTGATGATTCCGCTGGTCATTGCTATTTTCTTCTACACCATTTTGACCCAGATGACCGAAGCGCTGCACCGGCGGCTTTCTTTTCCGGTGTGGCTGGCATTGACGGTATCTATTCTGTTCTTTGCCGCGTGCTTGGCGGGAATTATCTATTTTACCGTAAATTCCGTAGGAGAGTTTTTAAAGGGAGCGGAAGTATATAAAGAAAACTTGCTCGCCAGCACAGCAGACATAGTAAGTAAACTCACCCAACACGGCGTCAATTTAGACCAAGCCTCTATTGTGGGCTATGTAAAAAGCCTGCCGCTTTTTGATTGGTTTAGAAACTTCGGAAGCCAGCTCTTCTCTTTAGTGTCTAACACCACGTTAATTATTTTATTTATCATTTTCCTCTTTTTGGGGGAGAAAAAAATTATTCCGTCTAATCCCAATCCCACTATACAAGAGATTCTCTCCAATGTATCCAAATACCTTTCGGTCAAAATCATGACTTCTTTGGTTACGGCGGTTATCGTATGGATTATTTTGGCGGCTTTCCAAGTGAAACTGGCCTTCTTGTTTGGATTGATGACATTTCTGCTTAATTTCATTCCCAGCATCGGCTCTATTATCGCCGTTTTGCTGCCCACGCCGGTTTTATTTTTACAATACGGGTTTGGCGCCAACTTTTTCGTAGTCATTGGGCTTATGACCGCCACCCAGTTTACCATAGGCAATTTAATAGAGCCGCACCTAATGGGAGAAGGCATGGACCTGCACCCGGTGGTAGTCATTGCTTCTTTAATCTTTTGGGGGCTTGTATGGGGCGTGCCGGGCGCTTTTCTCTCCGTACCTATCACAGCCTCTATTAAAATTGTTTTAAGCAAAATAAAACATACGCGTCCCGTGGCAGAGCTGCTGGCCGGACGGATAGCCAGATAGCCTATCTGTTTTACAAAAGACACCCGGATTTATCCGGGTGTTTTTTAATGTCTGCTGGGCTTATATTCTGCCCTGCCACATGATAAAATCCTTGACGCAGATCTCCCATCAATCTATTTTTTCAATACAAAGCCCCCTGTTTGCAGCAGGGGGCCATGCACAACGTTTTAGCAAAATTTTACTGTGCCGATGAAGGTTGCTGAGGCATATCACGGCGGATTTTATTAAATAAATCCGCAGCAGTGGCCCGGGTTAGGAAATCTTCCCACTCCGTAGGAGACATTTCAAAATCGTCCATCACAATAAAAGAAATTTCGCGGGAAGCATCTTTGCCCACCGTATGGTTCTGGGCATATTCCCGTTCCAGCTCTACATAACGGCTGGCAATAGCATAGTCAATGTCCTGTTGCGAATAAACAGGCTGGAAATCTCCTTCTTGCAGGGTATTTGTATCAAACACTCCCTCTGAAGGCTGCGAAAGAGTGGGGGCAGGCTTTGTTTCGGTAGCAGTAGCAGGGCTCAGCGTATCTTGCGGCTCAGACATCGGATGCTGCCAACGCACGCCTACCGCCTCTCCCGGCACCACAGTTTCACGCCCGGCAATAAAATTGGAGCAGGCCGCAGGATGTACGATTAAATAAATACTTAAAACAATAAAAGATAATACAGCCGCTTTGAGTAAAATCTTGACCACGGGGTCGCCTCCTTTTCTTATCTCTACAAATAGAATAGCAAAATTTAATCTCTCCGGCGTCTTTTATTTTCCGGCCGCAGGGGGTATATCCTCTGTCCCTTGCAATACTTTTACACTTTGAATGAATTGCGGATTTTGAAAAATTTCCTGTATGGTCTGCGCAAAAGCCGGGTCTTTGGCATGCTCTGCTATTACCTGCTGCATTTGCGGATATTGCTGTATTAATTGGGTTAAATTTTCTCCGCTCAAAGCCGTCAAGTCTATATCGCGGCGGCCTGTAACCTGCTGCAAGTCCGCATAAAACGACTGAATTTCCGGATTGTTTTTATAATCGCTTAAAATAGAAGCCACCGTAGCCCGGGCTTGTTCTTTTTCTTGTTCCGCGTCCAAAGGCGGATTTTCCAAATAAAATTCCTTTTGTGCAGGTTCTTCAGTCCAGCGTTTATAGACTTGCTCTTCCGGCTGGGGAGGCAGGCGACGCACCGGCACATTATTAAACGTCATGGTAGGGGGCTGGGCTTCTAACTGGGCTTGGACATACCCCTCATACATGCGGTACGCCCGGACCCCTGCTATAAAAGCCAGCCCCACAATAATGACCCACAAAAAAAACCGGCTTTTTTTAGACATAAACTTACTCGTCAATACTGATTAATTCCACCGTAAATACCAAGGCAGAATTGGGCGGGATAACCCCCACCGGCCGGTTGCCGTAAGCCGTATCAGCCGGGCAAACCACCGTAGCTTTGGAAGCGGGGCGCATTTGCTGCAGGGCCTTGGTCCAGCAGGGAATGACATCGGTCAATTTGGTGGTAAAAGGCTCTTTTCTATCATAAGAGCTGTCAAATTTGGTGCCGTCAATGAGCTTACCCTCATAGTTTACGGTTACTTTGCTGTCGGCTTTGGCGGTGCGGCCTTTGCCCTTTTTAGCCAGCTTAATCATCGCGCCGTTATCTAAAACTTTGACTCCTTTTTCTTTAGAGAAATTTTCCAAGTATTCTTTTTGCTCTTCGGCGCGTTTTTGGCTGATGATTTGGGCGTCTTGTTTATATTTTTCAATAATCTGCGGCTTATAGTCATCTAATACCGTTTGGGAAGATTTATTAAGCAAGCTGTCGCGCATACCCTGGGAAAGGGCCTTATAATCATCTTCATTATCCAGCACCAGCTGGCGTTTTAAATTATCCCCCAGCAAAAACCCTAAAGAGTAAAGCATTTTGTTGCGTTCCGCTGGGTCCTGCGCAGGTTCCACCGCAGCGGAGGCCGTATCTGTAGAAGCCTGCGTTACAGCTGCGTCCGTTTCTTGGGCCACAGCCGGAAAAGCCAATAAGACTGCCCACATCATAAAAAGTATTTTTTTCATATATCTCCTCTTTTAAGTACCAGCAAAGCGTTTTTATTTTGTTTTCAAATAGTCCGTCATGCGTTTGACGATTTGCGCGGAAGCTTTTTTACCCACGCCTTCCATGCTTTTGCGCAGGGAATCGGCCTGACGCCCGGTGCCGGCGCGGTCATATACATTAAAGCGCGCAAAAGTGGTGCCAGCCTGCAAATCGCGCAGGCTGACGGCGGCGCTGGTCGCGGCCCAGACCAATCCTTTCAGCCGCTCTGAGCCGTAGCCGTCCACTTTGGCATCCACCTCTACAGAGAGCAAGGCTGAGGAATCCTCCGCCCCGACTACACTTAAGCCCATTTGATTAACCGCATCCGTAATGAGCGAAAGAAGCACCTGGTCCTCCTCCCCGCGCACGATAGCCGCCACTTTCACAGCCGCCAAGCGGTCGTTATAAAGTTTTTTGTACCCGTCAAAGCGCTGCGTTTCGTAGCCGGCTTGGTCCTGGCTGAGAAAAGTGTACAAATCCTGCACCACGTTGCGCTGTTCAATCAGCGGCTTCATGGCAAAGGCGGCGCGCAACCCGGCAAATTTATCTTCGCTCCCCTGCAATTGGGCCGCCAGCGCGCCCAAACGCGCATCCAAAGCATTGGCCGGCACCTGCAAAATCAGCTCCGCCGTTTGGCGTTTGACAATAGCTAAAGCAAAATAGTTTTTGGGGTTTTTGCGGTTTTTATCGCGCCAAACCTTATCCACTTCGGCATTGGCCATAATATCACTGATTTGCGGCAAAGTGGCGGCCTCCGGCACTGCTTGGGCAAAGCTGGCGCGCATATTGGCCAGCGCATTGGCGGAAGCGGCTTCTTTGTCCGCCCCTTCCCCAGCCACTACATAGTAGGTATGCTGGTCATATTTTCCCATTTGGTAGCTGACGGTGTTTTTATTGACGCCTGCACAGGCGCACAGGCCCAGCACAGCCAAAAAAGCAACTAACTTTTTCATAATCTCCTCACTTCGCCGTACGATAATGCAAATACACACGCCCCCCGGGGCGCACCGGCACATTTTCAAAGGTGTGTTCTCCTATTATATTACCAAATCCGTCTTTAAAACGCAGAACGATATTTTGCTCTCCGGCCGGCACATAAAAACGCACCAGCCGCAGCTGGGCGGGCAAGGTAAACCATTGGCGGGTATCGGCCTTCTCCGTCAAAGCCCCCAACAGACTGATAAACATGCCCGCCAAATCTCCGGCTGAATCATTGTCTGAGGCCTGGGCCACCGCGTGCCGCGTTTGCACCGCCGCCACCTGCTTGGCGGCGGCGCGCAAAGCCATACGAAGCAAGACCGCCGGCTTATTCTTTTCTAAATCCATCTGCGCCGCGCCAGCCAAATCCCCCAGCAAATAGGTGGAGTAAATTTGCCCGTCTGCGGTTACGGCCTCTGAAGCTTTAATACGATATGGCTGCGGCAGTAAAACGGGGTACGCCAACGTAATAGCATTGCCCATAAAACCGGCCATAATGGCGTTTTGCAAGGCGGGGTCTGCGTCCTTGCCTTCCTGCAAAGTCTGCGCCCAGAAGAGCACATCGCCCCACGCCACCTGTATCGTTTGGCTTACTTTAAGCGGCAGCACGCCGTTGGCGTGCACCAGCACCACTTCCCCCCACTGCGCTGCGGGCGGCGTGCCCGCAGAGAGAAAAGAGTGTTCTTTCTCCGTACCGGCAAGTTGGCTGTAGCCTTCTAAAGCGCGGGTGCGCGCAATGCGCGCGTCATCGCGTTTGCCGGCGGATTCAAATACCAAACTGGCAAAATACTGTACAAACGGGGCGGCGCCGTTTTCTTGGCTGGGTTGGCGGTCTAAATAGAAAACGGCTTTATTGGCTTCCACCAAGGCACTAGGCACGTCCCCCCGGTCTAAAAAATTCATCGCGCGGTAATAATAAGTCAGCGCCTGTTCATAAGGAGCCGGCATATAGGGCACCGTCAAATCATTAATCAGATACTGCCCGGCATGAGCGGTAAGGCTTTGGGTAAACAGCTCATCAATGCGCGCTTGGGCCAGGGCAAAACGCTCGTCGCTCTGCGCCGCTTGATATTCATCGTGCAGTACGGTGCCGGTGTCTAAATAATACAGCAGCGCGTCGCGCTGTTTGTATTCTTTGTCTTTGGCTGCTTCCAGCTTTTGCTCGGCGGCGGCAAAATCTTCTGCCGCCAGCAATTTGTTGACTTCTTTTTTATGGCGCAAAGAAGGCGCGCCGCACGCCGAGCAGCACAAAATCACTGTCAGTAGCGTAAGCCAACGCGCCTTCATAAAATTTACCAGCTTACTTTGCTTCTTTTTACGTACTTTTTAATTTGCTTTTGGCCGTTCCACACAATTTGGTTGGTTTCAATATCAATCAGCTTCATATTGACCTGATAGAAAACGACGGCCTGTTTGCTTTGGGAATCCACAATAGAGTTCAGCGTACCCGAAAGCATATAATCCGCCCCCACTTCCCGTCCAAACGCCTTGCGGGTTTCCTCTGAGGCAAACTCATCTTGCTCCAAACGCTCCTGGCGCACTTCGCCGCGCTCGCTCTGGCTGGCTACAAAGCTGACTTTGCCGGAATTAATCAGCGCGCGCTGCATTTCTTCCACAAAAGCACCGGTATTAATATGCTCCATGCTCTCGTTAGCGACGCTGCCCACAATGACCGTAGGCTCTTTGCCCAAACGGGCAGTGGCTTTGCTGTACCAGCCGGAATTTAAACAGTCATTAATCATTTCTTGGGCCACCATTTGCGAATCGGTGTCATTCCAGCGCCCGCTGACATCTTTAATCTCATGCGTGTCCATGCGCTCCACCTTGGTGCCGCACGCAAACAAAAACGGCAAGAGCAAAAGCCCCATACAAAGTTTTTTCATATTTTTCTCCTTGTCACAATTTATAAATCCACCTGCGCGCAAATCCGCGCTCCCGCCAAAGAGCCGTCCTCATGCCCACATGTAATACTGCCGTCTGCCAAAGAGACCGTAAACCACTTTGGGTATTTGGTGCTGCTTACGCGGATTACATCAGCCTGCTCCAACATAAAATCATAATGCCGGCAATGCAACACCGTGTGCCCGTCTTTTACCGCCGCCGGACAGGGTAGGTCCAGCCCCAGCTGCCCAAAGTCGGCCGTATAAAAGCCGTTGCGCTGCTGGAATGTCTGTTCTGCTTGGGCCAACTGGCGCCCTATTTGTGCCGCCTGGCGCGCATAATGCACATCCAGCTTTTTCTGCAGCGTAGGCCATACCAGTGCCACCCCAAAACCCACCAGCAAAATCAACACTAACATCAGTTTATGCAACACTCCGGACTTATTCATAAGACTCCTCCTCCAAGTTTTCTATATTGTATCAAAAGAAACCGCATTTCCCCAGCCTTTTCAGCGCGGAGCTTTAAGCCCCCGGTGCTTGGCCAGCACTTCTGTTAGATAATAATACTTAAACCGACGGAAAAACGGCGTTAAATAGGGCGCCAGTATGACCACCAGTACGGCAAGGATAATCACCGCCACGCCCATCGCTACGGAAGAAGTAAACTTTTCCCCAAACACCCACACGCCTACCGTAACGGCGGTGACGGATTCCATCGCCCCCAGCACCGATGTAAGCGTAGAGCCCAAACGCTGCACGGCATACACCAGCGTCATATTAGACAGGACGGTACACACCAAGGCCAACAGCGTTAAATTAATATCGCTGTGTATATCCGGCACCCGCTGAAACTGTCCCGCGGCCAAAGCCAATACGAGCATACCCAGTGCGGCAAACAGAAAAATATAAAAATTCAGTTTTAACAGCCCCATATCCTTTACGCAAGAATGGTTGACGCATACAATATAACAGGCGTAGGACAAAGCGGAAGTCAAATCAATCCCCACCCCCAGCAGATTGGGCGCGCCCGTGGCGCTCTCTCCATGTAAAGACAGTATCGCCACCCCGCAAAATGCCAGCCCCAGGGCTGTAAACGTCCAAAAAGACGTTTTTTCCTTAAAATAAAAAATCATAATCAGCATGACAAAAACGGGATATAAAAAATTAATGGTGGTGGCTATCCCGCTGGAGAGATATTGATAGGACCAAAATAAAAACACGGCAGAGCCGTCATAAAACAGGCTCAGCCCCGCCAGGGTAAGCAGTTCGCGGCGGGTGACGTACAGGCTTTGGCGGGTAAGAAGCAACACTCCCGCCAGCATTAGAGCCGCAATGGCAAAGCGGTAAAATAAAATGGAAGGAAATACCATTCCCGCCGTCATCAGCGGCAAGGTAAACAGCGGAATTAAACCAAATGTGGAGGAAGTGGCCAAAGCGGCCAAAAAACCCTTAAAACTCATGTATATATTGTATAAATTCCCCGACGGACCTGGAAATATGCCCGATTAGCTGCGTTTATGCAGACAATAAGAGGCCGGACCGGATAAAATATCCGGTCCGGTTTTTGTTTTTGTTCACGGGTCCGGCGGATAAACCGCCGGCTCTTATCAGATTTTATTGCTTTCGGCTCTCTTACAGATACGTGATCTCATCGGGAGAACATTTCTTCACCGTTCCGACAGACCATGGAATGTCCCTGCATATCCATACATCCGCCCGCGCCTGGGGATTCACACATCCGTTGGAAGAACCGGCCCAGTAGGCATTACGGTAACAGGACCAGCCTTTTTTGGAACCGCTCAAAATCACACCTTCCTGTGCCGCGGAGGGACAGATATTTTTGGAATTGGAAGCGTTTTGCCATTCCGTCATGGCAGTATTACCATAATAAGTTATTTTGGAAGAAGTTTCTTCCGTGTCATAACTATTACAATAACTACCTAATACACTGCCGCTTGACCATTTAAATTCCACGCTTCGTTTTACCAGCTGGCAACAGGCTACTTTAGGTTTACAGGAAGAATAATCCCACGCGCTCCACTGGCAGTTTTGGCTATCCCAAGTACGCGTCATCTCCCCCGCATAATAATCCTCCGAAGGACAGGGTTTGCTGGCCGTTTCACCGTCCGGGGGAGTACAGACACATCCCGTCCACTCATTCCAGCTGCACGTCTCATAGTTCCATGTTCTGGTCATTGTCCCGCTGTAACCGCCGGGACAAGACATGCTGCTGGGTTCATTGGCAGGAGGCTGACAGACGTTATCTTCTTCATCGCCATCGCCATCCCCACTACCACCAACATCAGTATCTCCGCCGGTCATATTACCATCGCCACAGCAGGTAACTTGTCTGACCCAATGCTGCACAGCTACCTCATCTAAAGCACACGCGCCCACCGTACTATCGTAATGATAACCAGCGGGACAACTTGGCGTAGATGACGCAGAAACACAAGTCTTACTGTCAGAGTCGTAGACAAATCCACTGGAACAAATACTCACGCAGGCACTTTTATCATAATCCCATTTTTGTCCTTCTGGGCAATCCTGCGGTTCCTCGTAGGGAGGAGTTATCTCCTCCGGTGTGGATAAAGAAACACAGGAATACCCCGTACTGTCGCAGCAACAGCCATAAGAGGCATTATCAGGGCACTGGCCTCCGCCGGCCTGCCACCAGCTTTTACCGGTGGGGCACTTATATTGAGCTAATGCGTTTTTAAAAGACAAAAATGGATCAATCTGCCAAAAAGAGGCTTTCTGGGCAGAAGCTTGAATTACAAATGCATCTGTACAGGTTCCCCGGAAATGGCCGTCGCAAACATATTCGTTTTGATCATCTTTTCCAGGGCAGGAATCGGCCCCTTGCATTTGCAGAGCCGGAGTATATTTTTCCTCACAGGCATCTTCACAACTTTGCTTTTCTTCATTCCAAACTTGCCCTCCAGTACAACACGTTTCAGTAGAAGGGGTGCATTCACAAGGATTTGCTTGTTGATATAAAGGATTGCACTGACAAGGATTGGCATTAGCATAT
The DNA here is from genome assembly GCA_944326725.1 of uncultured Elusimicrobiales bacterium. Lineage (GTDB taxonomy): Bacteria > Elusimicrobiota > Elusimicrobia > Elusimicrobiales > Elusimicrobiaceae > Avelusimicrobium. The sequence continues at coordinate 19,620 of CALVFA010000028.1, forward strand.
GTAGAACAAATGCAATCATTGGGGGCCACTTCACAGGGGTCTAATTCCGGTTCCGGGGTTATTATATCCTCGGCCGCGCATTCATCATCAGCCGGCACGCCTATTTCGCTACATAAACGATAACTTTTATTCAAAGACGAGCAACCCGCCCCCTCGCAGCAAATCTCACCCGTTTTGTAAGAAGGGATTTTCAACACATAGTTATCGCTTGCGGCTCCCCGATCCGCCGTTATCCCGGTAGAAGTCAATGTATACGTATAGTTACTGGTCCGGGCTTGGGAATTGCCTATATCAGAAAAAGCAACCGTGCTCATTTCACTGAAATCACCCGCATAATTTTGTCCCAAAACGCAACGCTTCTCCTGTTCCGCACGCACGGCGGAAAGCATATCTTCGGCTTCCGTCGTTCGGCGTGTCTCCAATACGCGCGAAAATTTTGGCACAGCCACCGCTGCCAAAACACCCAATACAATAACCACTACCAGCAGTTCAGTCAATGTAAAGGCTCTAGTTTTCTTTGATGATTTCATAATATTCCCCTTAGATATAAAAACGCTTTTCAAATACCTTATAATATTCTAGCTTTTATTTAAAGAAAATCAAGTTGCATGTAAAAAAACACCCCGCTGCTAAACGGGGTGTTTTGTAAAACACTGTTTTTAATCCTGGTATTTTTTGGACTTATAATGCGTATGCAGCAGCTTATGTGCCACCGGGCCGCCGATTTTGTCTAAAATCCGCCCGTACAGCGCCTGCACGCCGCTGTTGTCCTGCGATTTATAAGCCAGCTCCGTATCTTCTTTATACAAGCCTTCGGCGCGCGTCTTGCGCAAAGCCCAGCCCTCAAACTGCGGCTGGCCCGCACCGGCCACGCACCCGCCTTGGCAAGACATGACTTCAATAAAGTCATAATGTTTCTTGCCGGCTTTGATGTCGTCTAAGAGCTTGCGCGCGTTTTTAAGCCCGCTGACCACGGCCACGCGGATAGTAGCGTCGCCAATCGTAACGGTTTTTTCTTTAAACACGCTGCTTTCGCGCAGGCTGGAGAATTTGACGCTGCGTGCATTCTCCGGGTCCAGCTCCGCTACCGCATAGCGCAGGGCCGCTTCCATCACGCCGCCGGACGCGCCGAAAATCACGCCCGCGCCGGTTTTGGTGCCAAAGGGCATATCAAACCATTCATTTTCCAGGTTTACAAAATCAATGCCCGCCTCTTTAATCATACGCGCCAAACCTACGGTGGTGACCACATAGTCCGTATCCGGGTTGCCGTCAACGTAGAATTCGCCACGTTTGGCTTCGGCTTTTTTGGCAGAGCAGGGCATAACCGCCACCACCACCAAGTCTTCGCGTTTGCCGCCCTTTTCTTCAAAGTCGGCTTTGAGCACAGGCCCCATCATCTGCATGGGGGAGCGGGCGGTGGACAAATTAGGGATAAATTCGGGAGCGAATTTTTCCACATAATTGACCCACGCCGGGCAGCAGCTGGTCAGCTGCGGCAGGTTGGTGCCTTTTTTAAAGCGGTTCAAAAATTCCGTTGCTTCTTCCACAATCGTCAAGTCCGCCGCAAAAGCCGTATCATACACATAATCAAAGCCCAGCATGCGTAGCGCGGTAGCGATTTTGCCGTCTATCGGCTCTCCGGCCGGCAAGCCGAAAATCTCACCCAAGCCCACACGCACCGCAGGCGCGATATGTACAGCCACTTTTTTGTTGGGGTTATTGATGGCTTTGAACACCTCTTCAATTTCAGAAGAATTCGGCATCAAGGCCCCCGTCGGGCACACGCGGGCGCACTGCCCGCAGGACACGCACTCGTGGCTTTCGCCCAGCTCTTTGTTAAAAGCGGTGGCGATTTTGGATTTAAACCCGCGGAAGGCAAAATCAATTGCGCCAATGCCCTGCACTTCGTTGCAGATGCGCACACAGTTGCCGCAGAGAATACATTTGCTGTGGTCGCGCACCAGAGCGGGGGAGGTGGCGTCTTTGTGGCTGTCTAATTTTTTGGACTTAAAGCGGATTTCCGTCACGTCCATATCTTTAGCCAGCTTCTGGAGTTTACAGTTGTTGGACTTGCTGCAGAGTGTGCAGTCATGATTGCCGGAAGAAAGCAAGAGCTCCAGGTTAATGCGGCGCAGTTTGCGGATTTCGTCGCTGTTTACGCGCACTTTCATGCCGTCTTTAGGCGTGACCGTGCAGGAGGCCAAAATGCCCATTCCTTCAATTTCCACCAAACACAAACGGCACGCGCCATACACCGCCAGCTCCGGGTGATAGCAGAACGTGACAATGTTAAAACCCGCTTTGCGGATTAGCTCCAGCAGGTTCTTTTCCCCTTGTATGGGGACTCTTTTTCCTTCAATAGTTACAAAACCTTGTTCTTTATTTTCCATGGGGTTGCTCCTGGCCTTATGCGCCGGTAATCACGGCGCCGAATTTGCAGGTGCTCTTGCAGCCGCCGCATTTAATGCACTTCTTGGGGTCAATGTGATGGGGTTTGCCCACCTCACCCGTAATGGCCTGCACCGGGCAGGCGCGTTTGCACATGCCGCAGCCTTTGCATTTGTCGGCTACGATTTCAAAACGCGCAAGCGCCTTGCACACCCCGGCGGGGCAGCGTTTTTCCACCACATGGGCCAGGTATTCGTCGCGGAAATGTTTCATCGTGGAAAGCACCGGGTTGGGTGCTGTTTTGCCCAACGCGCACAGCGAGGCTTTTTGCACCGCTTTGGCCAGGTCTTCCAGGTTTTCCAGCGTCTTTAAAGTGGCGCGGCCTTCCACAATGTCGTTAAGCATCGTCAGCATCTGCTCGGTTCCTTCGCGGCAGGGCACGCATTTGCCGCAGGATTCGCGCTGTGTAAATTCCAAGAAGAAACGCGCCACGTTGACCATACAAGTCTTGTCGTTCATCACGACCAAACCGCCGGAGCCCACCATAGCGCCCGCGCCTTTGAGCGAGTCAAAGTCCAGCGGCAAATCCAAGTGTTCTTTAGTCAAGCACCCGCCGGACGGCCCGCCGATTTGCGCAGCCTTAAACGCGGCTTTATTGACGGTGCCGTCATCGTTGGTGGTGCCGCCGGCCACATCGTCAATCACTTGGCGCAGCGTGGTGCCCATAGGCACTTCCACTAAGCCGGTGTTGGCAATATGCCCCGTTACAGCAAATGTTTTGGTGCCGGGGCTGGTCAAGGTGCCGATTTTCTTAAATTCTTTGGCGCCCATTTCCATAATTTTGGGAACGGTAGCCAAGGTTTCCACGTTGTTAATCACCGTCGGTTTGCCAAACAATCCTTTTTGGCTGGGGAAAGGCGGTTTGACGTTGGGCATACCGCGTTTTCCTTCCACCGAGGCAATCAGCGCCGTTTCTTCTCCGCACACGAAAGCGCCGGCGCCTTCCATGACATGAATGTCAAAATCTTTGCCGGAGCCAAAAATATTTTTGCCCAGCAGGCCCAACTCTTCCGCCTGTTTAATGGCCGTGCGCATACGCTGCACTGCCAGCGGATATTCCATACGCACATACACATAGCCTTCATCAGCACCGATGGCACGCGCGGCAATCATCATACCCTCCAGCACCGCATTGGGGTTGCCCTCCATCACACTGCGGTCCATAAAGGCGCCGGGGTCGCCCTCGTCTGCGTTGCAGATGACGTATTTTTTGGGTCCTTTTTCAATGCGGGTCAAATCCCATTTTTTGCCGGTGGGGAACCCGCCGCCGCCGCGACCGCGCAGGCCAGACTCTATCATCTCTTTGCATACTTCTTCATCGGTCATTTGCGTATAGGCGCGCTTGGCCTGGGCATAGCCGCCGTGGGCGATGTATTCGTTGATGTCTTCAGGATTAATACGCCCGCAGTCGTGCAGCAGAATGCGTTCCTGTTTGGAATAGAACGGGATTTCCGCCGTCGTCTTGCAATGTTTATGGGAGTTAGGGTCCACAAAAAGCAGGCGGTCCACTACTTCGCCTTTGATAATCGTTTTTTCCACGATTTCCGGCACATCTTCGGGTTTAACGTGTGTGTAGAAAATATCGTTGACGCTCACTAGCGGCCCGGCGGCGCAGAAGCCGCGGCAGCCGCTCATGCTGATATAGTTTTCGTGGCAGCCTTTGGTAATATTGAGGCAATAGCCGATTTTGCGTTTTTCCAGTTCTTTCTGGAAAGCATCATATACTTTCATACTGCCGCCGGCAATACAGCCCGTCCCGCCGCAAATGGTGACGCGTCCGGTGACTTTTTTATAAGCGTCATTGTAATCTTTGGCAATTTGTTCAATAGTCTTAGGCATTTTTGGCCTCCGCGGCAATGATTTCATCTATAAACTTCACGGCCTGCGCTGGCGTAATTTGCCCGTGCACCGTTTCGTCAATTACCATTACGGGCGCCAAGCCGCACGCCCCCAGGCAAGACACGCACTCCAGCGTAAAGAGTCCGTCTTCGGTAGTGTCTTGGCCCTCTTTGAGTTTGAGTTTGTCTTTGACGGTATTAATTACAAAAGAAGAGCCTTTCACGTGGCAGGCGGTACCGTTGCACACTTTAATAATATGTTTGCCTTTGGGCGTAATGGCAAAATGCGCAAAAAAAGTGGCCACGCCAAATACGCGGGCCGGAGAAATTTCCAGCTTGTCAGCGATATGGCGCATGACGTCTTCTGGCAAATAGCGGTACAAATCCTGCACCTGCTGTAGTATGGGAATGAGCTTGGCCGGGTCGCAGCCGTGCTCTTTAAGTATTTTGTCGACGGGGGCGAACTTTTCAGTCATGGTGTCTCCTGTTAATTGTACTGCAAGATTACTGCAAGCGGCCCTATCACACGCGGGGAAGCGTGCCAGCCGCACTACGGTAAAAATTGAAACATGATTAGGTTGCCTTACTCCCCTATTATAGTAAGAGCGGTGCAAGCTGTCAACGAGAGCCTAAAGAGGCCGCGCCCAGCCTAAAAATAAGGTTGAAAGGGAGTTGAAAGAAAAGAAAACCCGCGGGAAAGCCACCCTTTACAGCGCTATCCACAGCGCCACAAAGTAGCCGCCCATCAGCACCAGCCCCGCCGGCACCGCCACGCGGGCCCATTCGCGGCTTTTAATGCCCAGTTTTTCTGCCGCCACAATGTTGGGCAAATTGCCCTGCACCAGCATACTGCCAAAGGCCGCCAGCCCAATGACCATATACATCAGGTTGCTCATTGTCACTTCCGGCGTTACTTCAATAGCGGCCAGGGTGGCATTGTCTATAATTACAGAAACAGAATTGGCCCAAAACAAAATCTTGCCGCTTAAATGGGCAATGGTACTTTGGGCAAACGGGCGCAGCCCGGTGCTGATTAAATGCAAAGCCGCCACAAACAAATACACATGCCAGGTGCGGCGCAGCATGGAGCGGCTGTCTTCTTTATCCTCGCGGATATGCAGCTGTACCTGCGTGTTTACATGGCGCAGCGTATAGCCCGCCGCCACAGACAAAAGCAGCACCGCCGGCATAATCCACCAGAAAAAATGCTGCAGCATAAAGAAAAAATCCGCCTTATGCGGGCCGGCTGCCAGCTCATTATAAATCACCAGTCCCAGCGGCTCCGCCAGCGGCAAAAGCACCGCCCCCAAGCCAATGGCATAGCAGGCATATACGGTTACGCGCACCGTCTGCTCACGCTCTAAATTGACTACCTGCAGCACTTCCGCTAAAATCAGCGCCGCTACTGTTACACTGAACACGCTGGAAGTCATGCCCAACAGAAATACCAAAATGGCAAAGCTGTATTTAGGCTCAAAATAGCGAAATAAAATAAACAATACGCGGAAAATATAGCGGGAATAATAGTTAAAGATAATGCTGACCACCAACACAATAAACGCCACATTGATAGGCGCGTTTAATGTTTGGTATACAAATGCTTTGCTCCAGCCGCCGCTAATCGTCACCGCCGCCACGCCCACCAGCAGCAGAAAAATCTCCAAATGGTTTTCCACCCATTTGGAAACCAGCGGCCACACCAATAGGTTAATAACTACTAGGCCAAGCAAAATCTTTGTCAGCAAAGAGATTTCCATGTACTTATTTTACAAAAAACCACCTTAGGCTATGGATAAAAAATAAATTATACTGCAGAGCGTTTGTTTTTCTGCGCCGCTTTGCCGCTGAAGGGAAAGCAGACAACCTGCCTAAACTTTGCCTGCTTCTGCGCAAAAAACAAAAACCCGCGCTTGGGGCGCGGGTGTTTATGTAGTTTCAAACCCATTAAACAACGATCAGCCGGATCGCCATTACAATCAATATCAAGCCGGCCACCAATTCTGTTTTCTTACTGCGGATTGTGCGCGAAGTTTTGGTGCCTAGATGAAAACCCAGCACCGTCATGGCAAAGCTGATAACCAACAGGAAAATAATCTGCGGGAACCACCCCTTTTCCATCAGCTCCAGCGCATAGCCTATCAGGAAAAACGGCGCCGCGGCCAAAGCAGACACGCGCACCATTTTTTTGCCGTCGTCTACTTCTGTTTCTTTAAAACTGGGCGACTTTTCAATGGTTTCCAGCATACATTTAATACCCAGCAGCAATATAAAGGCAAAGGCAATCCAATTGTTTGCATTGACAAAATACGGCCGGAAGAAAACAATGCTAAACAAATATCCCGCCGTAAAAAACAGCGCATTAAATCCGGCAAAATAAAAACCTGCCTTAATGGAAAAAACGCTTTTGGTTTTCAGCTCCATATTCATGGCAGACATATTGGCCGTAACCAAATGATCGCTGCACAAACAAATAAAAATAATAATGACCGCGATTAAGCCCATAATTTCTCCTTTGCAGCCTAAGCTGTTTTTATATTACCAAATTCCAAGCCCGCTGAGCAGTACTTTTGTGCCCACGCCCACCAAAGCGACGCCGCCCAATGCTTCCATCACTTTACCAAAGCGCCGCCCCAAAAAACAACCCAGAAAAAACCCGGCGTAGCTGGTAATAAATACACAAACCGCCAAAAAGCCTAATGTCAGTCCAAATGGCGCCGCCGTCAAAGAAAGGGCCATGCCCACCAAAAGCGCGTCCAAACTGGTAGCCACCGCCAGCGCGGCTACCGTTTTAGCAGACACCAAATTGTGCAAGTTTGGGCCTTCTTTTTTTTCAAAAGCTTCTTTAATCATTTTAAAACCGATATAAGCCAACACCACAAACGCAATCCAATGGTCAAAACGGTCCAGCCAGCGGCCCAATTCCCGTCCGCCCCACCACCCGGTGCAAAACATAATAATATGGGCTAAAGCAAAACTTACACTGACGCCAAAGGTCCGCCCGTGGCGCACCCGGCTGGCGGCACAGCCAGAGGCCAGCGTAACGGCAAAATTGTCCATAGACAGCCCAAGGGCTACTACTAAAGCTGATAGAATGTTCATGCAAATTATGATAACATTTTTTAAAGGTAAACAAAGGATATGGAAACACTGAGAGAACTTTATAAAATAGGCTGCGGTCCGTCCAGCAGCCACACCATGGGGCCGCGTAAAGCAGCCGACCAGTTTAACCGCCGCTTTGCCCAGGCGTCCTCTTTTCGCGCTACGCTGTATGGCTCTTTGGCAGCCACAGGCAAAGGGCATTTAACCGATTTTACGCTGCGGGAAGCGTTTTACCCCAAGCCGGTAGACATCATTTTTGACAGAGAGACCGTCGTTAAAAAACACCCCAACGCCTTAAAGTTTGAAGCGTTGGACCAGGCCGGACATGTGATTGGGCAGTACACCATTTACAGCATTGGCGGCGGCGCCATACGCGACGATGAAACCCTCGGCAAAGAACTAAACAACATTTATCCGCACAAATCCATGAATGAAATCTTACAATACACCTCCGAAAAGCGCATGCTTTTGTGGGAATATGTGGAAGAGTGCGAAGGGGCCGACATTTGGGACTACCTGACGGAAGTGTGGCTGACGATGAAAGAAACCATGAAGCGCGGCTTGTCCAAGCGCGGGGTGCTGCCGGGCTCGCTCAATTTAGAGCGCAAAGCCCAGCGGTATTTGTACAAGGCGGAAAATTCCCCACAGTACCTGCGCCGCATGAACAACCTTTTTGCTTACGCGCTGGCCTGCGCAGAGGAAAATGCGTCCGGCGGTATCGTAGTTACCGCGCCCACCTGCGGTTCCTGCGGGGTGGTGCCAGCGGTGTGCCGGCTGATACAGGAAATTTGTGAATTTGAAGACAACACCATTATCCGCGCTTTAGCCACCGCCAGTTTGTTTGGCAATATGGCTAAAGCCAATGCGTCCATCTCCGGGGCGGAAGTGGGCTGCCAGGGCGAAGTAGGCGTTGCCTGCGCCATGGCGGCGGCGGCCACCTGCCAGCTGGAAGGAGGCGACAATAAACGGATTGAATACTCCGCTGAAATGGGGCTGGAGCACCATTTGGGCCTTACCTGCGACCCGGTGGACGGGCTGGTGCAAATCCCGTGTATTGAGCGCAATGCGCTGGCGGCTTCACGCGCTTTAGACTGCGCCACCTATGCGCTGATGTCAGACGGACACAACCGCGTATCTTACGACGATGTATTAGCCACCATGATGCAAACCGGCAAAGACATGAACCAAGCCTACCGCGAAACCGCCCAAGGCGGTTTGGCGCGATTCTTTCACTTAAATAAGGGGGAATAAATGCAAACACTAGAAGCAATAACCAAAAGACGTTCTATCCGCAAATTTACGGGCAAAGCTCTGTCCCAGCAACATATAGAAACCTTGCTGCAGGCTGCCATGCTGGCGCCCACAGCGCGCAATGCGCAGGAGTGGGATTTTATCGTGGTGCGGGACCGGGCCGGCTTAGATAAACTGATGAAAGCACACCCCTACGCCCACATGCTCTCTACGGCCGACTGCGCTATCATCGTCTGTGGGGACACCCGACGTGAAACCGCCGCCGGCTATTGGCCCGGCGATTGCGGCGCCGCCGCGCAGAACATTCTGCTGGCCGCCACGGACATGGGGTTAGGCTCTGTGTGGCTGGGCGTTTATCCGACCCCGGAGCGCATGGAAGCTGTAGCTAAAGTACTGGGACTGCCTGAACACGTCAAGCCGTTTAATATTATTGCGCTGGGTTATCCGGACGAGAAAAAAGAAGACGTGGACCGCTTTGACCCGGCTAAAGTGCATTATGAAAAATGGTAAGGCGGTAAATTCCCGGCCCGGCTGCGGATTTGAGCTATGATAAATCCCGCCCCAGTATAAAAGGGGCGGGATTTTTATCCATTTTTATTGGGCTAAATTTTGCAATTTTTCTATAAATTTAACCGGCTGTACCAAAGAATGGGCGTTATAGGTTTTCCCCTCTGTCCCTTGCACCCGGGCTTCTGCGGCTGTCTGGCGCAGCGTCTGCCAGAAGAGCTCCGGCGTCAAATCCGGATACACCTGTGCACCCAGTGCATACAAACCCGCCACATACGGCACGGCCCAGCTCAGCCCGCCATGGGTATAAAATACATAATCTGTGTCACCGGTGGGAGAGGCGGTGGTGCGATAGTCGCTAGGGACAAGAACATCGTGCAGCTCTTCATAAAAGGGGATTTCCCGCTCTTTAAACCAATAAGCCGGGCGGGTATAGGAGGCCATGTCATCTGCCGGGGCTAAAGCATGGGCGCGGCTTAAGGTAAAAAGTGGGCTGTCTGTGGTAATAACAGCTACTGCGCTTTGCTCCAGTTGCTGGCGGACGGCGTCAAAATCCGCCGCCCCTATATCTTGCTCTGAGAATCCTCTAGATATGACACCACCCGGATTTTTTCCTGCATCGGCAAACGTTTATTCATTTGAATGATACGCTGCAGGGCCTGTGTTATAGGACGGGCGTCAAAGCGCTCCCCTTCCATGCGAAATACGCCCGCTATATAAAATAAATTGGCTTTAGGAGCCACCCCTACTGTTTTGCCCACCGCAATGGACGCAACCGCAGCTCCATGCATATAAGCTTCCTGGCGGCTACTTAAATCTTGTTGTTCATACCGGGCTAGTCTGTCCGCATATTCTTGATGTGTGGTCAGCAGTTCTTGGTCTATAATCGCTATGCTTATACCCCGACCGTCTATTCCCTGTGCATGCAAGCCACGCACACCTAAACCAGGGTTTTTGCCTGTTTCCATAACGCTTTCAAGATCTATACCTGGGGGCATTTTAGAGGCTGCTGGCCAATACGTTTTACTGTCAAAATCAATATAATCCACCAAATTGGAAGGATAGGCGCTTAAATCCAGTGCGGACAAATCACAGGAACGCCAGTCTATCTCATCGGTAATACGGCTGGCAGACAGCAACTCTTCTGGCGCGGGTCAATCCTGCTGGCTGCGGTACTGGCACGCAAACGAAAAATCAGCGTGATGAGGTTTGATAGACGCCGTGCACCCGCATAATAACAACAAAAAAAGTCCCCCTATCTTTTTCATTATCTTTCCTCCGTTTCGTAACAAGGATAGTTTTAGTATATAAAATTTGCCTTCTTCTTCTTTACTTAGTACTTGCTTTGTGCTATCCTGTAAAAAGGGAAATGGGGGTATAGTATGAAGAAATTTTCTAGATCTATATTTAGTACGCTATGGATTTTAATCGCCTGCGCTTTGGTATCCGGAGCGGGGCTTTTCCTGTATGTACATCATCTTAGAGCCTCTTTACACGCGGAGTTAGTAGCCTATTTAGACGAAGTAGCCAATCAAGGGGTACGGATTTTAAATACTCAAATAAAAGGAGATGTCAGTTCTTTACAGTCCGCCGCAGCCGCTATCTCTACTTATAAAAATTTAGAAAACAAACCCTGGGCGGAACTTCTTGCCGAAGAAACCAAACAAAATGAATTTAAACGCATGGCTTTTATTTTGCCGGACGGTGTAGCATATTTAAGTGACGGCTTTTTAATTAATTTAGCCCACCGAGACTATTTCCAGCGAAGCATGTTAGGGCAAAACGTGATTTCTGACCCATTGCGCGATACAGTAGACCAAGGAAAAGCAATCATACTGTCGGTGCCGGTCATTGGGCAGGATAATGCCGTGCGCGGTGTGCTTATTGCCGCACACCCAACGGACATGTATGGCGATTTGATTGCCTCAGATAGTTTCCAAGGAAAAGGCTATTCTTTAATTGTAAAATCTAACGGGGACAAAGTAGCCGTATCTGCCGCTTCCCGCACAGACCACGCCGCTACCAATATTTTCAAATCCACCTGGAACAAACAGTTGGATTTAGACGGCTCCATGCGCAAAGCCATGCAGGAAGGCAAAAGCGGTACGGTACGCTTTTACCGTCCGGGAGAAGGGTGGCTCTACGTCAGCTATGTACCTGTAGGAATTAACGATTGGTATTTCCTTTCCGTTGTACCGGAACAAATAGCCACCCAAAAAACAAAAAACCTGCTGTATCTTTCATTGATTTTATGTGGAACGGGATTTTTGGTTTTCATCTTCCTGTTACTTTATATTTATAGGCAGAGCAAGCGCAACCATAATACTTTATATCAGGCGGCTTATGTCGACCCTGTATTACAGCGCCCCAATTGGGCAAAAATCCGTCAGGATATAGCCGACTTACTAACACAAACCCAAGAAGCATATACCTTTGTGGTATTTGATATTAATAAATTTAAAGTGCTCAATGACCGCTGGGGATATACACGAGCTAATGAATTATTAAAATATATATCCTCAGTGCTGGAAGAAGACTTACAAGAAGGAGAGCTTTTCTGCCGCGTCCAAGCAGATGTGTTTGCTTTACTGCTGCATATGGAACAGCCGGAAAAATTAAAAAACCGCTTGGAGTTGCTTAATGAAAAAATAGTAAATTACTCCCCCGCGGTAAAAGACCACTTACAGCTTATTTTATCTTTCGGAGTTTGCCCCGTAGAAAATGGACAGCTGTCCCCGTCTGAATTATTTCTCCGCGCCGCTTTGGCCAAAGATACCATTAAAGGTCATTATAATGATATCGTAGGTTTTTATGATGACAAATTACGCCAACGAATGTTACAAGAACAAACCATTGAAAATGAGATGGAAGACGCGCTGATTAACCAGGAGTTTGCCTTATTATTAACTCCTATTAAAGATTTAACCGGTCAGACAATGGCCGCTAAAGAGCATACCGTTTGGAACCCAAAAGATAAACCACCAGTAGATACTGATACTTTTCTTTCGGTGTTTACTAAAAATGGCTTCATATCCCGTCTAGATACCTATATGGCAGAAGAAGCCTGCCGAAGTTTGAAGCATTGGCAAGAACAGAAGCAAACTATAGTACCCATTGCATTAAATGTATCTGCCGCCAGCCTGCGCAGCCCCTATTTTTCTTCTGTTTTACTGCAACTGACCCGGCAATATGAAGTGCCTGCGGAAAATTTAATTTTACAATTAAGCCCTCGCACTGATCCGGCAGATATTCCGTTGCTTAAACAATTAGCCCAACGACTGCATAAAGAAGGCTTCCGTTTGGCCCTCAACCATTTTGGCAGAGGAACTATTTCCCTGGATCTAATCCAAATCCTTCCTTTGGATATGGTGATTATGGAAGGAGAATTTATACGTGACGTTAATAATAACTCTAAAATACAGCCCATTTTAGAGAGTTTTGTAACTATGGCTCAAAAATTAAACTTACGTTTGGTATTTGACGGCGTTGACAATGAAGAACAACTTAAATTATTAAAACAAATGGGTTCTAATTGGTGGACAGGACCTCTGGCTGGCACCCCGGTACCGTATGCGCACTTCTTTTCCCAGCAGTCTAATTAAGACAGAAAATAAACCTCCTCTTAACTCATTTGCAAAAACAGGGGAAAACGCGGCTCATTTGCCTAAAGAAAACTAAAAATAGTAAAATAAATATATAATTACTGTTTTTATGGTGGATGTAGCTCAGCTGGTTAGAGCGCCGGTCTGTGGAACCGGAGGTCGCGGGTTCAAATCTCGTCATCCACCCCATATTTACTCCCATCGAACTTTGGATGGGATTTTTTAATGCCTTTTTAGCTTGTTTATCCCCCGCTATCGTCGGGGATTTTTTATTTTGGGCAGCACAATCCCAATCAGATACTTTTGCCTATGGCGCATTTGGGACCCAAGAGCAAGGGCAAAAGGTATCTTTGTATCCTTTTGCCCTTCATTTAACTGCCCGAAATTTAATTTTGTATGATGAGGAATATGATTAACTTAATTAAAACTCTTTTTACTACTTGGCAAGGCTGGAGCGAAATTATTATTCCAGCCTGCGGTGCCATTATCATTCCACTATTAATTTTATGG
>CALVFA010000029.1 GCA_944326725.1 uncultured Elusimicrobiales bacterium
AAAACCCCGGCGCCAAGGCCGGGGTAAAAAAACCAGCCGCATTAGACTTTTCTATAAGGCAGCTGCATTAGAGCTTTTTAAAAGACAGATATATTAGAGATTTTTGAGCAGTTTGGCTATATTTTCCGTAGCCGTCATGGGGTCTGGCAGGCCCAGCTTGGCATAATTTTCATGCATGGTCTGCAAGATAGAATTGTTCGCTGCGTTTAATATGCGGTCCAGCAGCGTATAAAGCTCCGTCTGCAGATTGGGCCCCTGCTGCACTAGAGCCGCGCAGCCTACGCTTTGCAGCACTTTGGCATTGTAATACTGGTGATTGGCCGCCGCCGAGGGGAGCGGCACCAAAATAGCTGGCTTTTTGCAATACACCAGCTCGGCTATAGTTCCAGCCCCGCTGCGGCACACCGCCAAGTCGCAGGCATGCATTAAATCATAAATCTCATTGGAATAAGGCAGCACTTTTACGCGCAGGGTTTTACCGTAGTGATTGCAAATGGTTTGGTACCAGCGTTCCCCGCTGATATGCAGAAACTGAAGCTCTTCATTTTCCGAAATCAGCCGCTTGACCGCTTCTATCAGGGCTTGGTTTAGCGCCTTGGCGCCCTGGCTGCCGCCAAAAAGAAGGACCGTTTGATAGTCCGGATTAAGGCCCAAGCCGCCCAGGGTTTCGGCGCGGTTGACCGGCTCTGCAAATTCCCGGCGGATAGGAGTGCCCACCAGCACGGCGTTTTTAATAGGCTCATTTACCGGAAGCCCCAGCAAAAACAACTGCGTCCAGCGGGAGCAGATTTTATTAGCCAGGCCAATTTTAGTATTGGAATCATGCACCGCGGTTTTGATCCCTTTAAAATGCGCGGTAAAAATAAGCGGAAAAGAAATATATCCGCCCGTTCCCACCGCCACGTCCGGCTTAAAATCCGTCAAAATTTGGCGGGTTTGGCAAAGAGCCCGAAAGAATTTAAAAATAAATTTAATATAGCGCAGCGGATTGAAAGAGCGCGGCAGAGAACAAAAATCTATTTCCTGGTATTTGAGTTTGTTTTCTTCCAGCACCCGGCAGGAAGGGTCCCCCCGGCGCACAATAAACAGTACGCTGCAGCCTTGTTTATTAAGCAGGCGTCCTAAAGAAAAACCGGGATAAAAATGACCGCCCGTTCCGCCGGCGGCGATTAGAAAACGTTTATTCATGCCTATTTATTCCTGTTTTTATAATCGGTAAAATCATCTAGGCGGCGCGCTTTGGGGGCCGCTTCGCTGGCGGCTAAATTTAAAATAATCCCCACCATGACCAGCGTCATAATGACCGAAGACCCCCCATAAGAAAAGAACGGCAGAGGGATCCCTTTGGTCGGTATCAGGCCGATAGCCATAGCCATATTGAAAAACGCCTGTATGCACACCGTCATCGTCAGCCCGAAAATAACCAGGCTGTTAAAACTGTTTTTGGCTACGCGCGCCAAGCTTACCCCGCGCACCAGCAGCCAACAGAAAAAGAAAATAACGATGAGCACGCCTATCAAGCCTACTTCTTCACACATTATAGAAAAAATGAAGTCCGTATGGGCCGCCGGCAAATATTCCAGTTTTAGTTCGCTGTTGCCCAGCCCTTTGCCAAACCACCCGCCGGAGCCCACCGCCAAGAAAGACTGCATCAGTTGATACCCCGCCCCGCCGGCCTGCGCTTCGGGGTTTAAGAAAGAAAGCAAACGCTCCAAGCGGTACGTGTAAAAAATCAGCTGATATAAAATGACAGGAATGGACAAGGCAAACAAAACCGCCAAATGCTTCAGGCTGGCCCCCGCCACGTAAAGCATCAGTACCACCACCGCCCCCATCAGCATCGGGGTGCCCAAATCCGGCGCTTTCATCATCAGCGCAAAAGTAACCCCGCTGACCAGCAAAGGCTTAATGAGCAGTTTCCAATTTTTAGCCAGCTTTCCCTGTACATTACTTAAATAATCGGCCACATAGATCACCAAAGTCACTTTGGCCACTTCCGAGGGCTGCAAGTTAAAAAAGCCCAAGTTTATCCAGCGGTGCACGTTGGCAATAGGCTCCGTAAACAGCACAATCAGCAACAAAGCCCACGTGCCATACATCAGCCAAATAGGTTTAATAATGCGCTGCAGCGGCAAATAAGTTTGCGAAAGAAACAGCGCCGCCGCTATGCCCAGCGCGTCAAAAAGCACCTGGCGTTTGAAATACGCCGTAGAGTCAAAAGCGGAAGAAGAATAAGTAAAAATCAATCCAAAACAAATAAAAGCAAACACAATAAACGCCAGTCGTTTATCAATTTTAAGCGGCTGCCACGCCTGCTCACTTTGCACCCCGCACCGGGCCGGCTCTTTAAACAAAGCGGGCTTGCGGCGGGCGAATGTGTTTCTGTTTTTAGTTTTGGAAAATAATTTCACCATATTTACTTCCCGTCTGGCTCTAGCGTATTTTTAAGGAAGCCAGCGCCAAAAGCATCAGCATGGCCCCCATAATCCAAAAGCGGACAATGACTTTAGACTCCGGCACCCCGCACAGCTCAAAATGGTGGTGTATGGGCGCCATTTTAAAGAGGCGTTTGCCGTGGGTCAATTTAAAATATCCCATTTGCAGCATGACAGATAGCGTTTCCAGCACAAAGATACCACCGGCAATGGGCAGGAGCAATTCCTGCTTTACAATTAAAGCCGCCGTACCCAACACGCCGCCTAAGAACAGGGAGCTGGTGTCCCCCATAAACACGCTGGCCGGATAGGCATTAAACCACAGAAAGCCCAAACACGCCCCCACCAGCGCACCCAGAAATACTGATATCTCCCCCGCGCCGGGCACGTAAATAATTTTTAAATAATCGGCAAAGTTGACGTTGCCAGCTAAATAAGCAAACACCGCATAGGTAATGGCGGCAAACACCATACAGCCGCTGGCCAGCCCGTCCAGCCCGTCGGTTAAATTGGTGGCGTTGGAAGAGCCCACAATCACCAACATGGAAAAGGCAAAGTAAAATACCGACAAATCCACAAACGTCTTGCTGATGTAGGGAATAATCAAAGACGTGGCATACTGCCCATTGGGCGGATTTATGGCCAAATATCCCACCACCACTATCGCCGTAAAAAGCTGTATGGCCAGTTTAACCGAGGAGGACATTCCCTCCGGGTTGCGTTTGACCAGCTTGGTATAGTCGTCCATAATCCCGGCAAAAGCCAAACACACCGTAGTAAAGACCATCAGGCAAATATAGGCATTGTCCAGCCGCGCCCAAAGCAGTACGCTTAACAGAAGCGTGACCAAAATGAGCAATCCCCCCATGGTGGGCGTGCCGTTTTTGGAGAGGTGAGACGCGGGGCCGTATTCACGCTCTATTTGCTGTATTTTAAAAGAGCGCAGCTTGCGCACCAAAGCTGGACCAAAAAGAAGCGATAAGAGAAACGCCGTCACAATCGCTCCGCCGGTGCGGAAGGTGATGTAATTGAAGATATTTAAAAAGCTGAAATCGTCTTTAAATAAAGAGAGGTAATAAAGCATTTTATATCTCCTTCAGCAGGGTTTCAAACTGCATGCCGCGTGAAGCCTTCAGCAGGCACACCCCGCCGCGTTTGGCTAACAACTTTTTTAACTCCGCCGTCCAGCCCGCCGGCGTAAGGCTGTAAGCTACAGTGACAGAAGTATCTGCCTTCAGCGCATCTGCGGCGTATTTCATTTCCGCCCCGGCTAAGAAAGCATAATCTACTTTATTGTCCAGCAGCCAGCGCGCCACCAGGCGGTGATAATTTTTAGAAGTTTCACCCAGTTCTTTCATATCGCCCAACACAGCAATGCGCGGGGAGCCGGTCTCCTGCCCTAAAATTTCCAACGCATTTTGCATGCTGGCGGGGTTGGCATTGTAGCAGTCCAAAATAAATTCCGTTTCCCCCCGCTGCATACGCTCCATGCGCATGGGCATGGGAGTATATGAGAGGAGCCCCTTTTTAATATCGTCCATAAACAGCCCCAGCGCAATGGCAGCTGCGCAGGCGGCGGCGGCGTTTAGTTTGTCGTGCCGCAGCAAATGCACATCTATGACGTAAGCTTCGTTTTTATAAGTAAAAGAGAAATTCTCCGTTTCTAAAATGCGCAGGTCCGCATTGGGTGAAAAACCAAAGCTAATGGCTTTGCCTTTATAGGCGCCCAGGCGGCGCAGCATTTCATCGTCTACATTGTACACCAACGTACCTCCGGCGGCAATGCAAGGCACAATTTCCGTTTTAGTTTTATAGACGGTTTCCAAATCTTTAAAAAACTCCAAATGCGCCGCCGACACATTGGTAATTACCGCCACGTCCGGCACGGTCAGGCAGGCGGTTTCGGCAATGTCGCCCGGGTGGGAGGCGCCCAATTCAAAGACACCAAACTTGTGTTTGGGCTGTATCTCTAATAAAGAGAACGGCACGCCGAATTGATTGTTAAAATTGCCCATATTAGCCACCGTTTCCCCCGCTTGCTGGCAAATGGATTTAAGCATTTGCTTGGTGGTGCTTTTGCCGTTGGATCCGGTAATGGCGGCTATTTTCAGGGTGCTGTTTAAACGGTGGTATTTGGCTAAAGCCTGCAAAGCGCGCAAGGAGTCCTCCACTTCCAACGTGTCCACCCCGGCGGCGGCAGCCTCTGCCAGGCGGCCTTTTTCCCCGATAATCAGCGCCGCGCCTTTCTGCAGCACCTGGGGTATAAACGCATGCGCGTCATGCTGACGGCCTTTAAGCGCCCAAAAAGCGTCCCCCGCGGCCAGTACGCGGCTGTCTGTTACAAAAGACTGTACTTTGGTCTGCGGGTCTTTGGCGTGCAATACCCCTCCGGTTACGGAAGCAAGTTTGGATAAAGACAAGTTTAATTTCATACGTTCTCCTTAGCGTTTACGGTCAAATCTTTTTCTTTTTCGGCTCAGGCTGCAGCTCTTCGGGCCGGTCCGGCGCCACCGCCTGCATAACCAGCAAACCTTCCGCCACTTCTTTAAACACCGGGGCGGCCGCCGTGCCGCCAAAGGTGTATTTGGCAGGGTTGTCTAACACGACCAAAATGGTAAAACGCGGGTCTTCTATCGGGGTAAACCCGCAGAAAGACACCACGTGATGGCGTTTGGCATAGCCGCCTTCTTTGCTCAGTTTTTCTGCCGTACCGGTTTTGCCGGCTACGCTGTAGCCCTTAATTTGTGCTTTTTTGCCGGAGCCTTCTTTTACCACGTGCTCAAGCACCTTTTTCATGGTTTGCACCGTTTCGGGTTTAATCACGCGGCGTATGCGCTGCACTTCGGCTTTTTTCTGCACGCGCCCGTCGGCGTATTCAATGCGGTCCACCAAATGCGGTTGCATCAGATAGCCGCCGTTGGCAATGGCGGAATAAGCGCCGATAAGCTGTATAGGCGTCAGCGCGATGCCATAGCCGTAGCCTTTGGTGGCGGTATCCACCACCGTCCATTTATTATACGGCGGCACGGAGCCTTTGGATTCCCCGTTAAAATTGATGTCCGTCTTGGTGCCAAAGCCAAAAGCCTTGATATAATAAAACAGGTTTTTAGCGCCCAGTTCCAATGCAATTTTGCCGGCGCCGATGTTGGAGGACACCGCCATAATCTCCGGGATAGTCAGGGCGTCTTTGTCGTGCTGGTTGTCGCGCACCACCACCCCGCGGGCTATTTCCCACTTGCGCCCGCTCATATCTATGGGGTCATTAATAGACACCACGCCCGCGTCTAAAGCCGAAGCGATGGCTATGGTTTTAAAGGTAGACCCCGGCTCATAGGTAAACTGAAAAGCCAGCGATTGCCCGTCCTTGCGCGGGTAGGAAGCCGCTGCCAAAATGCGCCCCGTCTGCGGCTGCTGCACCAAAATCAGGCCGTGTTCCGGCTCATAATCTTTGACTGCTTTTTCCAATGCTTGCTCGGCGTAATACTGCGCCAAAATATCAATCGTCAAATAGACGCTTCCTACGGAGCGTTCTTTTTTTAAACTGCGGTCATAAATCAATTCTCCCCGGCGGGCGCGCTTGGCGCGGCGGCGGCTGATTTCTTGGCTGAGCTCGCTGTTAAACATCAGCTCTATGCCCGAAAGACCCAAATTTTTGGAATTAGCCGCCCCTAAAATATCTATGGCGCTGTCTCCGTAAGGGTGCACGCGTTCATATTCCGGAGTTAAATCCAACCCTTGCCCCAGCGACGTGCGCAAAACAGGCTGTATATTCATATACACATCGGGCTTTATCTTTTTAGCCACAAAAAAGAAATTGCGGTTGCGGTTCCATTTGCGCTCTATATCTTTGCGGGAAATCCCTAAAGTCTGAGAGAGAAAATCCAGCGTTTTTTTCTTATCTTTCACATAGCGTTTGCTGATACCGCAGGAATGGGTGCGCACCGATTCAGCCAAAAATTTGCCGTTTGTATCGTAAATTTTACCGCGCAGGCGGTCCTCATCTAAAAAATTGTAAATGGCACGCTCGGCTTTGGACACAAATTCATCGTGCAAAAACGTCTGCATGTAAAACAAACGCACCCCAATGCACAAAGGCGCCAGCAAGCACAACAGCCCGCATATTTTCATGCGGGTTTTGACATTATAAGAAAAGGGGTTGTTTTTTTTGAGCATTTAATCTTCCAGCACGATGACGTTTTGCGGCGGCGTACGGCGCAGGTGCAGCTTTTCCTGTGCCATTTGCTGCACCGTCTGCGGGCCTTGCAGGCGGATGACTTCCAACTCCAAATACTGGTTGCGCGCGCGTTTGATTTCCACTTCATTTTGAAGCTGGCCTATTTCCCTCCCGGAGCGGTTGATTTCAATACGCATCATCACTACTCCAAAGGCAAAAACGCTAATGGCAAATACTATTCCAAATAATTTCATACGCGCTCTATCACCCGCAGTTTGGCGCTGCGGGCCCTCGGGTTACGGCGCACTTCGTCATAGGCGGGCGCCACTACATGTTTAGTCATCAGCCGCCAGCCGCCGCCGGCAGCCAAATCTTTAAACCGGTTTTTAACCAAGCGGTCCTCTAGAGAATGAAAGGTAATAATTCCGGCGCGTCCGCCCGGTTTAATGATATTTTGCAGCACTTCCAGCACAGTGCGCACGCAGCCCAGCTCGTCGTTTACCGCAATACGCAACGCCTGAAAGGTCTGGGTGGCCGGGTGTATTTTGCCGCGCCCGCGCACCACGCTTTCCACCACTTTTTTCAAATCAAAAGTCGTTTCTATGCGCCCCTGCCGCCGCGCCGCCATAATGGCCATGGCGATGGCGTGGGCGTTTCTCTCTTCGCCAAAATCGGTCAAAATACGCTCCAAATCCGCAAGGCCCCATTCATTGACTATCTGCGCCGCCGTCAGCGGAGAGGACAAATCAAAACGCATGTCCAGCGGCCCGTCGCGCAACAGGCTAAAGCCGCGGGCGGGATTATCCAGCTGGTAAGAGCTCAGCCCCAAATCAAACAAAGCCCCGTCCGCTCCGTCTACACCGGCCTCTTGCAACACGTGCGCCGTCTGAGTGTAAGAAGCGTGCACGGCAGTTAAACGCGGGTCATTTACCCGCTCACGCGCCATAGCCAAAGCCTCTTCGTCTTTGTCAAACCCAAATATGCGCGCCTGCGGCCCCAAACGCGCCAAGAAATACGCCGTGTGCCCCCCCAGCCCCAACGTGCCGTCCACATACACTCCGTCTGTACGGGTCAAAAGAAGCTGGGCCGTTTGCTCAGCAAGCACGGGGATATGCGTCCACTCTTGGGTCATTAAAAACCCCCCTTGTAGCCGTTGGTTTCCACCAACTTCAATTTAGGGATAACTGTTTTCTGCGGGGTTTTGGCCTGCGCCGGCTGTTTTTTAGGCTGCGGCGCGGGGACGGAAATTGTCTGCGTAGAAGAGAGAACCTCCGCCGGCACCGGTTCTTTAGGTGCTTTTGTTACAAACAAGTGCCCCTTGGGGTGTTTGGCCAAATCATGCAGCCAAACGTTTTGCAACACAGACACCTTGGTAAACGGCATGCCGTACGCGCGGTAGAGCGCCTGGTGCAGCGGGGCGCCGGATTTCAGTTCATTACAGAAGCGGTAGAACTCGTCGCGGCTGCGCTCATTAAGCAAATAGTCCACCACGCTGTAGGCTTGGCTGTACCACATTTCAGCCTGCTCGGTGGTTAAAGAGGATAAATCTTCCATTTCTACCAATGTTTCCAGCGGGATATAGCGTCCCTGCAAGACATTATTTAAGCTCTTATCTACCCAGCTGGGCTTTTGGCGCGTGGCGTAAATCTGCATGTAAACCGCCATACCCTCTGAAAGCCACAGCGGAGAAATCGTAGGCAGAAAATACCCGTCAAAATACAAATGCGTCAGCTCGTGCACGGAAAGCGGATAAAAGCTTTTCCCTTCCAGCACATACATCGTATCGGCCTTCAAGTCGGAGGCCGCGCCGGACCAGGGCGGGCGTTTGGTAAAATTCATATAACTTTCTCTTTGGGCAAAAAGCATAACTAAAATTTTATTAGGCTTAGACACCAAGGTAAACGGCGTCAAATCCAACATCAGGTTGCCGTGTATGGTATCCAGCACAGATTTAAGTTTCTCTTGCACCGGGTCTTTCTCCCGGTAAATTAAATAATTAAACGTTTCTCCGGTCATAAATCCCGGCGGCGGCGGCAGCCAGCGCACTTTTTTCTGTGGGTTAGGCGCCGTGCGCACTTGGGCAGGCACGCCAACGATACGGTGTTTCTCTTCCGGAACCGCCACTGAGCCTACTTGCTCCAAACCGGAAATCAATTCTTTAAATTCCGCCTCCACCGCGGCACGCTGTTCCGGGGTTTCTGATTTATATTCTTCAAAGAGCTCATCAAAAATCTGGGGATCAATTTTTTGTTTTCTTACAGGATCGGCAGCGTTTGCAGCTGTTTTCTGTTCGGGTTTGTTTACCACTAACACTTTCTTATACACTTCTTTGACGTCAATATTAAAATAACGCAACACAGGCGGGGCGATTAAAATAGCGCCCAGCACCCACAGCAATATGGTTATCTGTTTGACGACGTCCATATCCTATTGCTCTCCCCCCGGCGCTTGTTTGGCAAACACCGCCAAATAACGCGCTTTTTCTTCCCCCGGCAGAGTATATGCCACCGGCTCTTTTTCCATTAGACCAAAGCGCTTCGCCAACGCCCTGTCCGCCTGGGCGGGCTGGCTTTGATAGGCGGCAAACAGACCGCCTTCTTTTACGGCACACGCCACCAAAGGCAAAATATCGTTAATCTGCCCCATGGCACGCTCTGTAACAAAATCAAACGGGCCTGTTTGTTTTTGGCCCAAACGCATACATACTACACTAACATTTTTTAAGCCTAATTTTAATACGGCCCAATTTAAAAAAGAACATCTCTTCTCCAGGCTATCCACCAGACTTACCCGCGCCTGCGGCAAAGCCACCGCGCAGGCCAGGCCAATGTAGCCCGCCCCGGAACCCATATCCGCCAAGGAAAACGCTTTTTTTTCCCCCGCCGCCTGCTTAAAAAAAGCCGCCGCGGCCAGACCGTCGCAAATATGGCGGGTAAAAATTTCTTCTTTATCGGCCACGCTGGTCAAATTTAAAAAACCTTTTTTTTCCCACACCAGCTCCGCATACGCGGCCAGCTGCTGCGTCTGCTGCGCATTTAATTCCAACCCCAAAGAAGCGGCAAACTCACGCATTTTGTTTTGCACGGTTCAGCCTCCGGTAGCGCTCTATGT
This sequence comes from uncultured Elusimicrobiales bacterium, assembly GCA_944326725.1. Lineage (GTDB taxonomy): Bacteria > Elusimicrobiota > Elusimicrobia > Elusimicrobiales > Elusimicrobiaceae > Avelusimicrobium. The sequence goes on from CALVFA010000029.1 coordinate 9,721, forward strand.
GAATAGCCAGCAGCTGTATATCCGCCGGCGTCACGCCCGGAATACGCGCCGCCTGCCCCAATGTGCGCGGGCGGACGGTTTTCAGCTTTTGGCTGCTCTCTATCAAAATGCCTTTGACGGCAGAGGGGTCAAACCCTTCCGGAATGACAATGTTTTCCGCCTGGGCCAGTTTTTCAGCGTCTTTGCGGTTGCGCTCGTAATAGCCAGCGTATTTTTGGAACACGTCTACATGAAAGCGCACTTTTTGCTCCGTCCATGGGTACATGTCCGTTTCGTCCACCGCATGGCGGGGGTCTGCTTTAAGCAACTCCACCTGCTTTTGATAATTTTCAAACGCTTTTTTGTATTTTGCGTCCAGCGTGCCCAGCTTAAAGCCGTAAGGGCACAAGCGCAGGTCGGCATTATCGTTGCGCAGCAAAATGCGGTATTCGGCGCGGGAAGTAAACATGCGGTAGGGCTCATTGACGCCTTTGGTTACCAGGTCGTCTATCAGCACGCCGATATACGCCTCGTCGCGGCGCAGCACAAAAGGCTCTTGGGCGCGGGTTTTGCGCGCGGCGTTGACGCCGGCCACAAAGCCCTGCCCGCCGGCCTCTTCATAACCGGTGGTGCCGTTGATTTGCCCGGCGCAGAAAAGTCCCGGAATTATTTTGCTTTCCAAAGAGGGAAACAAATCCATCGGGTCGGAAAAATCATACTCTATGGCATAGCCCGGGCGGGTAATGGAAGCGTTCTCCAGCCCCGGCACCGATTTTAACAGCGCCCGCTGCACTTCTTCAGGCATACTGGTGGAAAAGCCCTGTATATAAAATTCTTCGGTATTATTGCCCTCCGGCTCCAAGAAAAGCGGGTGGCTTTTTACGTCCGGGAATTTTTTGGTTTTATCTTCCACCGACGGGCAATAGCGCGGCCCCAAGGCATGTATTTTGCCGCTGTACATGGCGGAGCGGTTTAAATTTTCGCGCAAAATTTTATCGGTTTCTTCCGTGGTGCGGGTAATGTAACAGCTTAAAAAATGACGCTTAGACTGCTCTTTTGCGTCGGTAAAGTGCGAAATGGGCTGCAAGGGGTCGTCTGAAGGCTGCAGGCGGAATTTGGAAAAATCAATTCCGCGCGCATTGACGCGCATAGGCGTGCCCGTTTTAAAGCGGATAATATGCAAGCCCAGTGATTTTAAAGAGTTAGAAAGCTCATTGCTGGGCATATCGTTGTAACGTCCGCCGGGGAACACCTCTTCGCCTATATGAATGGTGCCGCCTAAAAAAGTGCCTGTGGTCAGCACCACGGTCTTAGCGCGGTAAAACGTATGGCGCAGGGTCATCACGCCCGACACCGCCCCGTCTGAAGTGGTGATTTGGGCCGCTTCGTCTTGCATAATATCCAAGTTGGGCTGGCGCTCCAGGGTGTGTTTAAAGTTGAATTGATAGGCTTTTTTATCGCACTGCACGCGCGGGGAATGCACGGCAGGGCCTTTGCCGGTGTTGAGCATATGGTAATGCACGGCGGCGCTGTCGGTCACCAGGCCCATAGCCCCGCCCAGGGCGTCTATTTCCCGCACAATTTGCCCTTTGGCAATACCGCCGATGGAAGGGTTACAGGACATTTGGGCTATGGTGTCTAAGCTTTGGCTGATAAGCAGCGTTTTGGCGCCGGTTTTGGCCGCCGCCAAGGCCGCCTCACAGCCGGCGTGCCCGCCGCCGATGACAATAACATCATACTCATGTGGATACTGATACATTTGCTTCTACTTCCCCATACAAAATTTAGAAAAGATAATTCCCAGCACATCGTCGGGGGTTACTTCCCCGGCCAATTCTTTTAACGCTTTGAGCGCGCCGCGTATATGCTCTGCGCACAGCTCCAACCCCGCGCCGCTTTGCAAACGCACACAGGCGGACTCCACTTCGGTTTGCGCGTCCAGCACCGCCTGGTATTGGCGCAGGTTGGAAATCATTACACCGTCCTGCCCCTGCGCTTGCGGCGCGGAAACAAAAGCCAAAATTTGCTTTTTTAACGCTTCCAGCCCTTCCCCGCTTTTGCAGGAAACATACACCGTATATTGGGCTTTTCCTTCCAGCTCACAGCGGCCCTGCGGCGCTTGGTCGGTTTTGTTGAGCACCAGCACCACCGGCTTATTGGCTTTTTGCACGTCGTCCCACAGGGCCTCTTCCTGCGGGGTAAGCTCCCGCGTTAAATCCGCCACGAAAAGTACGACGTCCGCCTTTTCTATGGCGCGCAGGCTGCGCTTCATTCCTTCCTGCTCCGCCGGGTCTAGGGCGTGCTCGCGTATGCCGGCGGTATCGGTTAAAATGATTTTTTGGCCCTCTAAATCCAGCGTTTCTTCCACCGTGTCGCGCGTAGTACCGCTTTGGGCAGACACAATGGCCCGGTCAAAACCTACCAGCGCGTTAAGCAGGCTGGATTTGCCGCAGTTGGGCGCTCCCACAATAGCGGCTTTAAGGCCTTCTTTTATCAAACGTCCGACGGAAAATGTGTCCGCCAGCCGCGCCAGCACCCCGGCTTGCTCCAGTAAATCTTTTTCTGTTTTTTCCGTATCCAGCGGGGGCATTTCTTCGTCCACATCGTCCAGGCGCGCTTCCAGCTGGGCCAAAGTTTCAGCCAAGGTGTTTTTCACGCCGTTTAATTTCTCGCTCAAGCGTCCGTCTAAAGAGGACAGGGCCAAGTCGTGCGCGGCTTTATTGCCGGCGGAAATTAAATCACACAAACCCTGCGCTTCCAGCAGGTCCATTTTGCCGTTTAAAAAAGCCCGGTAGGAAAATTCCCCCCGCTTGGCAGGCTCCGCCCCGGCGGCACACAACAGCTCCAGCAGCCGCCCGCGGATATAGGGCGAACCGTGCACCGCAAATTCCACCACGTCTTCCCCGGTAAAACTGCGTGGAGCAGGGAAATAGGTAACCAACGCCTCATCTAGCACGTTTTTCCCGTCGTATAGACGGCAAAATACCTGCTCGCGCGGCGGAAATGTTTTATCTGCGGCGGTAATTTTATGCAGTACAGCCAAGCTCTCCGGCCCGCTGAGGCGTACTAAAGCAATGGCACTCTGCCCCGGCGCGGTAGCCGGAGCGCAAATGGTGGTAGTCATAGCTATATTTTATAAATTTTAAGCAATTTGTGGGGGTTCTTTTCCGTACGCGCGCGAAAAATGTCATTTAAAGAAACTATCCCTCTATAAGGCAATAGCCCATGCCCCTCTAATTATTATTAAAAGCATATGGTTTGCCAAGAAGTCCCCGCCCAAAACCAGCCGCGGGTACAGTGCCCAATTCATATTTGTCGGCATTTACCCCTGGCTACTAAGCAACAGGAGCGGCAAGAAATAATTTAGAAACGTATATTATCCACCGCCTCTTAGACAGCAGGCTGTTTATAAAAAAGCAACCCGCAGGAAAAGTGATATAAAAAATGCCCGCTTGGAGCGGGCATTGAAAACAGCTAAAGTTTAATGCTCTTTGGGCAGTGTAGGGGCAAAAGTTTTGCCGCTGTTCGCCTTAAAAAACGCCGCCGCGTCCGCCCAGGCCGGCTCGGCTCCCTTGCCGTAATACAAATGCGTTTGCACCGCCGCGCCGCTTTGGCGCAGCAAGGCGGCGATGTTATTGTAACGCTGGGTTAACGAAAGACCGAAGATATCCAAGGCTTCCTCCGCTTCTTCTTTGCCCAAGAAGCTCTCAGTAGCCAGCTGGAAATTTTTATCCCGCGCGCCCATATAATAAAACTGCGGCGTTTTTTTCCAGTTTTTGAAGTCAAAATTCTCCCCGCTCCAAGCTTTCATTTCCGCCGTACCCAATGGATAGCGCAGGCGGTGGCCGTTCCATTCCTCCAAAGGCAGCGGCACCAGGCCGTCTGTGCCGCCGCAAACGGCGGCCTGCACGGTTTTAGGGTGCAGGAAAGTAAAGCGCGTGCAGAAATCCCCCGATGGGCCAAACCCGTTTAACCAGATTTTTTTATAGGTTTTTATTCCCTCTTTTTTCAAGCGTTTGCGTGCGTCTTTGAGCATAGCCAAAAACTGCAAATCTGGGCGTTTCAAAGAGCCTTCTTTTATTTGCATAATCTCGCGGTCTAAGCCGCCGGGGCGCAGGGCCGGGGCCGAAGGCACCCGCGTAAAAACCGGCATAATCACGGGAGTTTTCAAGCTTTCTAAAAACGGATAAGCCTGCAAAAAACCCAAGGCGCCCGCCGTCTGGTCGGCCCGGCCGCCGCTGAGTTTAAACAGACCGGGGTCCGCTTCCGCCAGCAAGAAATACTTTTTATCGCGCTCCAAATTGCGCGGCACCGCCAGGAAATAGCCGTTGGAAAAGCCTTCTTCCTCATTAGGGCCGACGTATTGTATCCACAATGTATCGGTATAAATTTCCCCGGTGCGGCTTTGGCTCCAACCCGCACAGGGCAGTAATAAAAGGGCTAATAAAAAGTAGAGAAATTTTAGCATAAACACTCCTTACAAAAAGTATTGTAGCATAAATCACGGGCAAGACCAGGCGAAATAAATACTGAAAAAAATTGCCGTCAAAATAAACCCGCCGTGCCGGCACTTTTGCCGGCCTGCATACGGCATTTTGGTTAGAGGGCACAACACCCCTAACCTTTCCCCAGAGTTTATAGTGAGCGCTGAGTATAAAAAATCCCCGCCGGATTGGCGGGGATTTTTTAAAAAACAAATACGAATTAATTGCCCTGAGGTTTGTGTTCTTGCGCGCTTTCTGCCGCTTCAAACAACGGGCCGCACGCACAACCGCTTTGGTTTTCTGCCGCAGGCTCTTGCACAGGGCAGGCCGCAGAAAGCGTTTCAGCGGGATTCTGCGCTTCTTGGGCCGAGTTAGCGGACGCTTGTGCAGCAGGCTCCTGGTGCGCTTCTTGCGCCACAGACGGGGCCGCGTTTTCCGCCGCTTCCGCCGCCGGAGTCTGCTCTGAGGCAGACGCTTCCGGTGCGGTTACTTCCGTAGCCGGCTGGTGCACCGAAGCCGCGTCAACACACGGCGTTTGGTTAGGATTTTGCGCCCCTTCTGCAGCGGGGGCTTGCACAGGCGCCGTTTCTTGGGCCGGAGCAGACGCTTCAGCCTGCGTTTCTGGCATTTCAGGCGTTTGCGGAGCCAATGGCTCAGCGGCCGCAGAAGTTGGCGCCGCCTCTTCCGTCTGCGCTTTCTGCACGGGCTGATCCGCCGGGCGCGGGCGCAAGGTGACTTTGCGCCACTGGCCTTCCCCTTCGGAAACGGTAATAACAAATTCATTATTTTCCGCTGCGCGGTGTATGTAGCGGCGCAGCTGCGCGCTCATCGGGCGGAAGCGGTAGACGCTGTAGCCGTTTTTGATTTGGTTGATACCGTATTCCAAATCCGCATTGATTTTATCTTCGGCTTTGCGCCAATAGTTTTGCGTATCGGCAATCACAGAGATGGGCTTGTCAAAATGGCGGCTGAGGCTCAGTGTGGCCAAGTATTGCAAGGATTCCAGCGTTTTGCCTTCTTTGCCGATGACGATAGCCGGGTGGTCGCAGTCAAACGTCAGCAAAATGCGGTTCTGTTTTTCGTCCCACCAAGCGTTCAGATTTTCTACTTTAACGCCCATATGCTCCAGCACATTAGCCAGGTAATCTTTGGCTTCCTGAAGAGGAGCTTTCAAGAAATCCGGGATAACGGCATTTTGGATTTGCTCGCTGGGCAACAACTGGGGCTCGTTGACTTTAGGCGCTTTCTCCGCGCTATGGCGCGTGCCGTAAGCGCGGCGGCCGCCGCGTTTAATTTCGCGCACGCCGGACTCTTCCCCTTTGCGGGAGCGGGAGCGGCCCCCGCGGCCCCGGCCGGAAGCGGACCGCTTCTTTTTGGGCACGTCCATATAAATTTGTGAGTCTAAATTGTCAGACACCCAACGTTTTTGGCGCAGTTCCACCACTGCCGGGCGCGCGCCGATACCTAAAAAGCCTTTGCGCGGGCTTTCCAGCACGGTTACTTCCACCTGGTCGCGGCGCAAACCCAATTTTTTTAGTCCTTTTTCAATAGCTGAAGAAACTTCTTTGTCTTCTACTTTAATTTTGTGCGGCATAAAATAAACTCCTTGCTATTTCTCTTTAGCAATTTTTTTGTTGGCAATAGTCTGGATCCCAAAGGTAATGAGGCTGTTGGTCAGCCAGTAAAGCACCAAGCCGGACGGGAAATTCATAAACAGCAGCGTAAAAATCAGCGGCATATATTTAAACATCGCGGCCTGGGTGGGATCCATACCGGCGGGCATGGTGGCCCGCTGTTGGAAAAACATGACAGCACCCATTAAAATGGGCAAGATATAATACGGGTCTTTAGAAGACAGATCCGTAATCCACAACACAAATCCAGCCCCGTGCAAAGACCAAGACGTGCGCAACGCATTAAACAGCGCCAGGAAAATAGGCAGCTGTATCAGCAGCGGCAAACAGCCCGAGAGCGGATTAATTTTATGTTTTTGGTACAAAGCCAGCATTTCGCGGTTGAGCGCTTCCGGATTGCCTTTATATTTCTCCTGCAGGCGTTTCATTTCCGGCTGCACTTTTTTCATCTGCGCGCTGGATTTAAGCGACATCAGCGTAAACTTAAACAGTATCAACTGCAACAGCACCGTCAGCATAATAATAGCTACGCCGTAATTGCCCGTCCAGCTGTAGAACAATTCCAGCACATTGCGCGCCAAACGGCCCAACGCGCCAAAAAAGCCAAATTCAATACTGCGGCTTAAGTGGTACGGCATTTTTTCAAACGCTTGGTAATCTTTCGGTCCGAAATAAAAATCGGATTTCAATTCCAAAGAAGATTTAGCCGCCAGCGTTTTAGCGGGGACGTTAATCAGCAGCTGCGGGCCGCTTACTTGCGCCTGGCCAAACAGCCCCCACATACGTTTGCGGGTGGTAACGTCTTGTTTATCGGTTTTTAAGGTGCCCGCCGTCCAATTCTGCGGAATCAGCACGCTTAAGAAATAGCGGTTTTGCACGCCGGCCCAAATCCAGTCTTTGCCGGAAGCAGGGGAATCTTCCGTCTTGGTAAATTTCACCAAAGTCGGGTTTTTCTTTCCGCTTTCCTGCATTAAATAGACGGCTTTGGATTCGCGTTCATTGTCAGACATTTCGCTCTTGGTAGTGGCTAAACCGGGGCCGAAGTTAAAGGCAAAAGCCGGAAGCTCCACATCGGAGGAAGTCTTGTTATTGAAGGTAATGTTGAGGTTATTTATCCCGTTTTTATTAAAACGGTAAGTCTTTATCACTTCCACACCGGCAGCCAAATCGGCGCTGAAAGTAATGGAGTCCTGCGTGCGCTGGCTCTCGGCAAAGTCCAGCTGCGGCAACGTGGCAAAATACCCTTCCCCTTTATAAGGAGTCAGGTCCAAATCACCCAACACATCGTCAAAAAGAAATGTTTTTATCCCCGCGCCTTTGGAAGAAAAAGTAATTTGCGCGGTGGGAGATTGAAAATGAATCAGTTCTTCAGGAAGAGAAGAAACGGCGGTTTTGCTCAGTGCCGGGGCCGCGGCGGAATGAGAAAGCTCCTCTTGGGCGGCGGCCAGTTGTTGCTCGGCGGCTTGTTGCTCACGCTGCATGCGGGGAATGGTAACAAACTGGTTATACCCCGTTACCAGCAGCAGAAAAAACAGCGCCGCGAGTAAAAAGTTTCTGTTCATAAAATCCTCTGAAAGTAAGCCGTCTGGACGGCGGACTTCATTTCAGCGGGCTTTCAGAACATGGAAAAGCGGGCTTTAAGGCACCGGGTCGTAACCGCCCTGGTGAAACGGATGGCATTTGCTTATACGGCAAAGCGCCAGCCACGTCCCCTTAAAAACCCCGTATTTGGTTATCGCCTCTTTGGCATACTGGCTGCAGGTGGGCGTAAAACGGCACACCCCGCGCGGCCCCAATAACGGCCGCACCAGCAGCATAAAAGCGTTTAGCAAAAAAAGCAGAACTTTTCTGCTTAGCAGCGAAATCTGTTTCATAACTCTGCGCGGGACTCTGGTCCCGCAGGCAAAGACGGCACCAAGCCGGCTTTACGGCACAGGCCGAGCAAAGCGCATTCCGCTGCATCGGCCGTGGCCAAACTGTCGCTGTTGCGGGGGCTGATAATGTAATCCACCCCGCTTTGTAATCTTTTCCGATTGAGTCTGAAAGCTTCGCGAAGAAGCCTCTTGACGCGGTTGCGCACAACCGCACTTCCCAGTTTTCTGGATACGACAAGCCCCATTCTTACGTCTTCTTTTCCCAGGGGGGCAGGCTTCCACCACAGCACAAGGCCGAAACCCTGTATTTTATGGCCGCTTTGGATAATGTTCTTAAAATCGTTTTTAAGATGCAAGCGGCGGCTCCGGGGGAAGCCCTGGGCAGTCATAGCATTAGGCCTTGATTAATTCGTGGCGGCCTTTGGCTCTTCTGGCGCTGAGGACTCTGCGTCCGCCGGCGGTGGCCATGCGGGCACGAAATCCAATGTGTTTAGCTCTTTTAGCTTTATTCGGTCTGTATGTAGGCAGCATGTGTTTCAATTATACGGGCGGAAATTACGGCTCAGTTTCAGGCCCGTACACTCCTGTTATTAAGTTAAATTCTCCTTTATCTGCGCGGCCTGCGCGCAAAAAGGACACATATATTATAACTTATCTCGGCGGCGCTGTCCAACGGGTTTTTCATCTTTTCCAGTCCGTTTTACTCTATTTTATACGCGGTCAGCCTATAAAATATGCTACATTAATACTTATGATATTTACCGACCAGGGCATCGTACTTTTCCGGCAGGATTTCCGCGAGGCGGACCGCATTATCTCTCTTTACACCTTACAACATGGGCGGATTAATTTGCGCCTGCCGGGGGTTAACCGCGCCAAGGGCAAGCTCAAAGCGTTGAGCGAACCTTTAAGCTGCGGGGCTTACCGCATATACGCCCGTAGTGCCCATGTTTTGGGGACGGTAACCGGAGGGAAAATAGAGCAGGTTTTCCCCCACATTCGCTGCGACATCAACCGGCAGGTTTTGGCACTGCATTTTTGCGAACTGTTTATGCGCCTGACCCCGCTGCACCAGCCCAGCCCAGAGAAATACCGCCTGCTGCTGCAGGCCTTAACAGAGCTGGAGCTCTCTGCCCCGACCCCGGCCTTTGCCCCGGCTTTTACCCTGCGCCTGATGGCGGCAGCCGGATTTGGCTTAGACCACCCGGTGCTGCAGATTACGCCGCAGTTTTGGAAACGCATGCATGAAGACGCTTTTTCTTCATTAAATTTTACCGAGGCGGAAGATTTGCTCTCTCTAAGCAAGTGCCATGAGGTTTGCCGGCGGTTTTTAAACCAAATCCTAACTTATCCGCTGCAAACACTTCGGCCTTTTACGCTGCCGGCGGAAGACATGGCCCCTTTATCTTCGCAAAAGCATTCCTCCTCCCAAGATACAGAGAGCAAGCTGGCCGCCGCGTCGGCTTCTTAATGACGCTTCCACTCTAAAGTTAAACTTCTTAAAGACATAAAATACCCCAGGCCCAAGCCCGGGGTTTATTGTGAATTTTTATCAAAAAACCCGGCTTTGCCGGGGTTGTTTTGTATAATCTGCAAGATTATGAAAGCAGTTCATCCATGTCCGGCTGCATATCACACATAGATTTATAAATGCGAAACGCATTGGCGCGAACAAAGGAATTGGGCTGTTTTAAATCCGGTATGACAACCGTGCGCATGCCTGAGGATATGGCTGCCGTGGCGCCGGCGACGGAATCTTCTATAGCTAAGCATTGGCTGACATCCGCCCCCAAATTCTGCGCAACCCGCAAATAAACTTCCGGATCTGGCTTAGGCTTGCTCACATGGTCAGAAGTCACTACAGTAGAAAAGTAAGAAGCAATCTGGGCCTTTTCCAACAATTTCTCCACCCAGCGGCTGATATTAGACGTAGCTACCCCCATTTTAAGCCCCCGGCGGCGGAAATAATCCAACATTTCCTTGGCACAGGGTTTCATAGGAATAGGGTAGCTTTCCATGTATTTTTCAAAATTGCGGACGCATTGCTCATACAAATAGGCCACATCTACGTCTCTGCCGAAATAACTTCTGACCAGTTTGGAAGAGTCTTCCACGCTCATACCGATACAGCTTTCAAACAGCTCAAAGGTAAATTTAAGCCCCATAGGCTCTGCAGCCTGCTGGTAACATTTAAAATAAATCGGCTCAGTACTAAAAAGCGTGCCGTCCATATCAAAAATAACACTGGTAATCATCATTTCTCCGTTTAACGTCTGCTCCAAACCCAACGCAAATAATTTTCTGTTTCCCGGGCTTTATTAAGCTCCTTAATTAAGCCGGGGCGTTGTTTAAGCTCCGGATGGGCGGCAATGCGCGCCAAGAAAGAAGCGCTTTGTTCATAGGCATAAATTTCCTGCTCCTTGCGCGGGATATCCAGCCGCGGGTCAAACGCATATAAATAAGCGTGCCCATATATCTCATGAGCCAGTAAAGCAGAAAGTTTGGCCAAAGCTTCTTCCCGCTTGGCTTGCATCAACGGGAAGACCAAAGGCTCATCGCCCAAAATCAAATCGGAAGCAATCATGACAAATAATTTTTTAAAACCAGTATTTTTTTGAGTCAGCGGCAAGGTGACGCCGTTTGTTCCGGCAGGCAAAACCATATCGGGGTTGAAGCCGGACCCGCGCAAAGTTTGGCGCAGTTTTTCAGAAGGAGCAATATAAATATAGATATGGGCGTTGGGCATATCGGTTTGTTTTAAATCAAACACCGCTTTGCGGCCCTGCGGCGGAAACACGAGCAAAAAGTTAAACGCCTGTTGATAGAGGAACTCTTCTTCTTTATCCTTCATATCATTCTGATACAGCGTAACCGCCGGGGCAGACGCCTGCTGTAAAGCCACCGCAAAGGCAGCCTCCTGCCGGCCCGTGTTTGTAGCAGCCGCCGCGCAAAGCTCGGCAGAAAACAACAATAAAAAAGAGAAAAATAAAGTTCTGTGCATATTATTTATTTTACCTTTAGCGCGTGCTTCTCTACAAGGGTCAAAATACCTAGAAAGTCTTAGGTCTTTTATTACGTCTAGGCTGATTTTCCGCTCATAAATTTTCCCATTTTCTCCTTTCCAGCGCGACGTACGGCGGATTTTATATAATATAGTTACTTATGAAATACGGAAAAAATTTTCAGGATATTATTTCTTCTTTAAACGAATACTGGAAGAAACAGGGCTGCATTCTCGTGCAGCCTTACGACATGGAAAAAGGCGCGGGCACCTTTAACCCCGCCACCGTGCTTGGGGCCCTGACCAAGACCCCCGTCAACCGCGCTTATGTGGAACCCTGCCGCCGCCCTGCCGACGGCCGCTACGGCGAAAACCCGAACAGACTGGGCAAATATTACCAATATCAAGTCATTATGAAACCGGCCCCGGCCAACATTCAGGAAATCTATTTAAACTCTTTAAAAGCCATTGGCCTGGACCCCAAAGAGCACGACGTGCGCTTTATTGAGGACGATTGGCAGTCCCCCACCTTGGGCGCCAGCGGCGTCGGCTGGGAGATATGGCTTGACGGCATGGAAATTACGCAGTTTACCTATTTCCAAAACATGGCCGGATATTCTTTAAACCCCATTACGGTGGAAATTACCTACGGCTTGGAACGTATTGCAATGTACTGCCAAAAGGTGGACAATGTTTTTGATATTCGCTGGAACGACACCGTCACCTACCGCGATGTGCACCACGAAGGGGAACGGCAGTTTTCCCACTATTATTTTGAAGAGTCCAATGTGGAGCGTCTGCGCCGCGATATTGAAGAAAACGAAGCCGAGTGCCACGCCCTGTGCAAAAAAGGCCTCTACCTGCCCGCCTACGAATGTGCGATGCGCGTATCGCATTTGTTTAATATGCTGGAAGCGCGCGGCGCCATTTCCGTATCGGACCGCACCAACATCATCACCAAAATCCGCAACCTGGCCAAAGCCTGCGCCAAAGTGTACGTGGAAAGCGTAGAGCCCAAAGAGGAAAAGAAAGAGGAGGCCGCCCAATGAACGCATTTTTGGAAATCGGCTGCGAACATTTGCCGTCCCGTTTTGTAAAACCCGCTTTAAACCAAATAGAAACCTTAGCCAAGCAGCTTTTGCAAGAGCACCGCATAGGCTATGAGCGGGTGGAAGCCTTTGGCACCTACCGGCGGCTGTGCCTGATTGTGGAAGGCATTGCAGATAAATCTGCCGACGTGCAAAAAGAAGTCAAAGGCCCCCCGGCTAAACTGCTTAAAGACGCACAAGGCAACTTTACCCCCCAGAGCGCGGGCTTTGCCCAGAAAAACGGCATTAAGCCTGAAAAACTGGTCATCAAAGAAACCGAAAAAGGCCCCTTTATTTTTGCTGAGCTCAATATCAAAGGCGAAAAGACGGCCAAGCTCCTGCCGGAAATTTTTGTCAAAATCATTACCGGTATGGAATTTGCCAAAAATATGGTCTGGGAAGAAAGCGGCCTGAAATGGGGCCGCCCGATACGCAGCCTCATCGGCCTTTACGGCAGCAAGATTGTGCCCTTTGAAATCGCCGGCGTAAAGTCCAACCGCTTTACCTACCCCATTACCTCTTTTGGGCGCAAACCCATTCGGGTGGAAAAAGCAGATAAAGACTATTATGTAGAGCTCTTAAAATCCCAGCCGCAGCCCATTTTGGTCCTGCCGCAGGACCGGCGCGAAGCGTTAATCCGCGGTGTAATGAACGAAGCCAAAGCCCGCGGTTACCACGCGGATTTGGACCAAAATCTGGTGGAAGAAACCGTCTATTTTACCGAACACCCGGTGGCAGTGGGCGGCGATTTTGATTTAAAATTCTTAACCCTGCCCAAAGAACTGATTACCACCGTGTTTAAAACCCAGCTTAAAATGTTCCCGGTGGTGGACGGCAGAAACGACATACAGCCTTATTTCATCGCCGTGCGCGACGGAGTGTCTGCCAACCAGACCGAAGTGCGCGAAGGCTTTAAAAAAGTGATGTCAGCGCGTTTGTCTGACGCGGTATTCTTCTACGAGAACGACAAAAAAGAAGGGCTGGACCACTTTAAAAACAAACTGGTAGAACGCACCTTTGTGGAAGGGTTGGGCAATTTATTGCAAAAATCCGACCGTACGCGCGACTTGGCTATGTGGCTGTGCGACCGCTTGGGTCAAGACGCCATTAAAGACAGCGTAACCTATGCCGCCGGCTATGCTTATGCGGATTTGGCCAGCTCGGTAGTCTATGAATTCCCGGAACTGCAAGGCTATATGGGCGGACGCTACGCAGAGCTGGAAGGCCACCCCGAAGAAGGGCAGGCTATGGCGCAGTTTTACTGGCCGCTCTCGTCCAATTCTGAGCTGCCGGATACGCTGACGGGCTCTATTGTGTCTTTGGCGGGCAAAATGGACACCTTAGCAGGCAACTTCCTCATTGGGCAGATCCCCACCGGGAGCGAAGACCCCTTTGCCCTGCGCCGCCAGGCTTTTGGCGCGGTGCGCATTTTGCTGGAGAATAAATTAAATGTATCTTTACAGGAACTGACGCAAAAAGCGCTGGCTCTGTATGAAGGCAAAGACGGCGCAAAAGCCGAAGAAGAACTTAAAAACTTCCTCTTCCAGCGCTTGTCCTTGATTATGCAGCAGCGCGCTCACCAGCCCGGCACGGTGGAAGCGGTCAATAACTGGTACAGCCTGCCGCTCTCTTCGGTGGAAACGCTGGTCAGCACTTTGGAAGAAAACCGCGAAGGCGAAGCCTTTAAATCCGCCGCAGAAGCGGCCAAACGCGTCTGCAATATTTTAAAGAAAGCAGACGCACCACAAGGCAGCGTCCAGGAGCAGCTTTTAGAACTGCCGGCGGAAAAAGAGCTTTTTGCCGCCGTGCAGAAAGCGCAGGAAACGTTGGCGGGTTTAGCAGGCAAAGAACAAAACGCCGCTTCTTATCAGCAAATACTGCACGTTTGCGGCAGTTTTGCCTCTCCGCTGGCGCAGTTCTTTACCGATGTAATGGTAAACGTAGAGGACGCCGCCGTGCGCCAAAACCGCTTGGCACTGCTGGCCCAAGTGCGTGCTATTTTGACGCAAGGCGCAGTAGATATTACCAAGCTGTAATCTGCTTTACCTGCACCTTCTTCCCCCGCCGCTGCAACCGGCGGGGTTTTTATTTTGTCTATCTTCACAAAAAACAATTTTTCTGTTTACAATTTTTCCTTTTTCTGCAACAGAAATTGAAAGTTTATGCCGTTACTTCCGATAAAAGCCCCGTTTTACTGTGCCCACGCCGCCAGGCCATGTTATTTTCGCTTCCCGCGCATAGAGTGGCTCTCTCCCGCTAAGCTCTGCTTTCAGCCCCAACCGGCACCACGCCCTCGCCTCGCCACGCCCTCTCTCATGGAAAACTTTTCCATATCCCTTTTTTAGCACAAAAATAAATACAGACAATAAACCTTAAAAAACCCCTTGACAATTTTTCAAACCCGCTTATAATACTAGTGAGACAGTCCCAGGTTGGGTGCGTGGGGCAATGGTAACTGCGAAGGAAGGAATGCGGGTAGGAAAGCGGACTGACCGGATGCAGGGCTGTAACAACGAGCGGATGTGAGAGCCGCTGTTACAGAGCGTATAAACAAGACGTTGCCGCTGGAGCCAGCGAAGAAGTGCTTGAAGTGGCGCGGTTTGGCGGCAGGGTAGTGTGAAGACGTAAGATGTTTCGCAGAGGTTGATGTAAATGGTTCGGCCTGAGCGGAGCATGCGGTTACCGGACGGAGCCTGTGGCAATAAGTCGCCCGGCCTGACTTAAAAAGGAAGAGTGAATGAAAGAGTCGACGTGAACCCCCCGGTGGAATATCGGGGGGTCTTTTTATGCATTATTGAACGCAATTTAAGATGTACGATATTTTACATTCCCGCTCCTATATCCAGTTGTTTGTCATTTCTCAAATAGAGTGTTATATACATTAAAAATCCCGCGCTTTGACAATAGCAAAGCGCGGGAAAATATTCACTCTATCGGTTTATTTTATTGGATTTTATTAATAAGATCACTTGCCACAACATTACCGTCAACAAAGGTAACATCTCCTATTACAAAGTCTACTTTGTTCCATAAAGGCAAACATTTTTCTCCAGGGCAGCAGGTCAGATTGCGGAGTTGATAAGTCTCTTCGCCTTCTTTTCTGCAGGCAAGCTCTCTTTTATATCTTGTGATATGACATTTAAAACCATAATAATAACCATTCAAAAAATCCCAATAATGATTACACGAAGACGAACTGCCGCCAACAAGGTCAAAAGTCTCCACTGGACGACTAATTGCTCCACCTCCGATCTCGCTGGACTCTCCGTCATTCAACACGCCGTAGCATTCGTTCGCGTCAGTATATGGGGCTACATAATAGTCGCAAAAATACTTAATCCCATTTTCAGCAATAATCTGAGATTTACTTTTTCCACTAAAATCAGATTTAACTCTGCAAAGAGGCAAGCTTTCATCAGACAAATAGCTGCAACCCCATGGAGCCATATCTCCTCCTGGCACACAACTTCCTCGTATGGCACACAAATGGTTTTTGTAGTCGATACTGAAAGCATAAACGTCTCTGCAGTCTTTGGTTACCGTTCCATCACATCTATACTGATTAGTTAAATCTCCATCGCAGGTATCAGTGTAATAGTCTCCTTCCGCAATCTCTACTGCCGGGGAAGTAACGTGGGAGGTTTCCGTTGCAGAGCTGGTAACCTTTCTAATGTCTCTGCACTCTGTCTTTTTGCTCACTGTACTGCAGTCAAAAGCATTTTCTTTATCCCCGTCACAAGTATCTATGGGTACAATAGAAATATCCGTCCACGAGCCACAAGATTTTTCACAATCTTCCTGACAAGATTCAAACCCCAAAACCTGGTAATTTGTAGTGGCTCCGTCTTCTTCAGCCGCATAAGAAAACCAGTCCAGATTTTGACACGTGCTGCCCGGAGGAGGAATTAAATTCCCGCCTAACGTTAAACCGCTGGCTTCATTGTTATTATAATCCAGTGCGGTTTCCCCCGTCACAGACACATTGCCCAAACGCAAAATATTGGCTCTGACGCGTAATTCTTCCCCTGAAGTTAAAGAGGAAATATCAGACTCTCCTGACGGGCTGATAAACATCGCCGGACCGCTGCTGTAAAGAGTATGGGCTACAAAGCGGGTTTGCGGCATATAGATCTTCCCTTCCACATTGGTAGAATCTATTTGGTAATTGGCGTTATTATTAATATCAACAGTTCCTTTAGACTGCACAACCACCGCCTGAGACTCTATACCACCTTTGCTTGTCAACGTATCAGAAACTTTTAACACGTCATAGCGGCCTAAACGGGCCGGGTTGAACGTCACCGTATCAATCGTTTCCGCCATACCATAAGGAGCGCAAAAAAGCACGCCCAACACAATCATAAAATATTTTTTCATAGGGCCACCTCTGTATATTTATTTACCCTTACAAGAAGTTTAACAAAAAAACCTATAATAATCAATACATAAAATTATATTTTTCTGAAACGAATTTTACTCAAAAAACTCCCCGCATCAAACACCTGCGGGGAAAGTTTTATTTATCCAACGAAACAATTTTTTTGGCTATAGGCCGCAGCCGCTCACTAAGGCAAAAGCGGCTGGTCTGCGTAATGGGCGGGCATTGGCGGCGTTTAAAATCCATAGCGTCTATACGGCGCAGGACATCGGCCACCACCGCTTTGGCTATTTTATATTTTTTCACGATATCCGCCGCAGGCAGCAGCTCTTCCCAATAGGCACGGATAATTTTATCCAGCACCGGATAAGGAGGCAAAGAATCCTGGTCTTTCTGTCCTGGGGCCAGCTCCGCGCTGGGAGCGCGGTCTATAATGCCTTGTGGGATAATTTCTTCGTCTTTGTTAATATAGCGGGCCAATTTATATAAATCACTCTTATACACGTCCCCCAATGGCATCAGGCCGCCGCAGGTGTCGCCATACAAGGTGCAATAGCCCACCGCGGCTTCGCTTTTGTTGCCAGTAGAAAGCACCATGCCTCCCAGTTCGGCAGAGAGCGTCATCAACACCACACCGCGCAAACGGGCTTGCAAATTCTGCTCCGTTAAATCTTTCGGGTGGGAAGATATGTGCAAGACACCGCTTTTTACCGCTTCAAACGCCGGCCCTATGGGAATACGCTCGTGATTGATTTTCAAATTATGCGCCAGCTTTTCCGCCAGCTGTTTGCTCAGCTCGCTGGTATAGCGGAAAGGCAGCCCCACGGCAAATACGCTTTCCCCGCCCAGCGCACGCGCAGCAAGCACCGCCACCACCGCTGAGTCCAACCCGCCGGAAAGCCCCAAAATTACCTTGTCCATGCCGCATTTGGTTACCTGGTCTTTGATGGAAAAAGACAGCGCTTCCAAAAGCTCCGCCATATCATCATATTTAAACGCGTAGGGCTGCGTCCGCTCTTCGGGTTCCCAAATAAAAGACTGCTCTTTAAACGGCGCGCTGACAAAAGTATATTCCCCTTTGCGGTTCAGCGAGGCGCACACCCCGTCAAACACCAAGCCGTCCCCCCCTCCCAGCAGGTTTAAAGAAAGCAGCGGCGCGGCGGCCTTTTTAGCCGCTTTTTTCAGACTTTCAATGCGCGCAGGCGTTTCCCCGCGCCGGTAGGGCACCGCACAAGGGTTTAGTACTACGTCTGCCTCAGAGAAATTTTTGTACTGCGCCATATCGCCCGGGCAGATTTGCAGGGTTTGCCCCATAAAATCCACCGTTTCATCATCAAAAATTTTGGTAATTTTCCCTTTGTAGATAAAAGCTATCGCGCTGGCGGGAGCTTTGTCTAAATAATCAATATACCCCAGCACGCAGGCAATGTCTTTGGTATGTTTGGCAATTTCTTTGAGTGCGTCTAAATTCTGTTTAACAATGCGTTTGTCTTCAAACAAATCATACAGCGGGCAGCCCGTTAAGGCCGCTTCCGGCAATAAGAGCAAATCCGCCTGGGCAGAAGCCGTTTTAAGCAAGCGGATAATATTTTCTGCGTTGGCGGCAATATCGGCCACACGCGGATTAAAAGAAGTAGCGTATATTTTCATAATTTTCCTCTGTATATATTTTACTATTTTCTTCTCTTGCACGGCTAAATACTCTGTGTTTTCCAGAAGAGCACAATCGCCGAAATATATTTTCCCACTCAAAAAAATCTTAGGACATTAAAAAATATTGACTTTTTTCTTACAAAAAAAGCTACAATAACCGGGTCAGTATTTTTTAAAAGGAGAAAGCGTAAATGAAAAAACTAGTTCTTATGCTTGCTTTGGCTGTAGCGGCGCTGCCGGCTATGGCTGCCAGCGGAGATGCCAACTTCAAACTCTCTCTGTGGGACCGCATCGCAGTAGGTATTCCCAACAACATTGACAGCGTGACCGGTGTGGATTTGGGTATCGGCTCTGTAGCTGACCATGTGTCCGGCGTGCAGCTTGATATCCTCTATGCCAACGCCAAAAATGATTTAGTCGGTATACAGTGGGCGTGGGGTTATACCGTTACACCCAATTTTACGGGTTTTCAGGCTGCCATCTATGCCAAATCTGACAGCTTTTTAGGGTTGCAGTCAGGCATTGTGGCGCAAAACACCCAGGATTTTACCGGTGTGCAATGGGGCGGCGTGAACTTGACCGACTCCTTTACCGGTGTGCAGCTGGGCTTTGTCAACGTGGCTAAATCCGTCAACGGGTTGCAATGGGGCTTTGTCAACTATACCGAAGACATTTACGGTTTGCAGATTGGCTTGCTCAACATTGCCCGCAACGGCTGGCTGCCCGCAATGGTGTTCATCAACGGCCGCTTCTAAGCAAACTCCTTGTTTTACACCGCGCCCCCAAGGCGCGGTTTTTTTTGCTATAATATCTGTAGGTTTATGACTGGCAGGGCGCAACCTGGTTGCAAATCAAAGTCCTTCCTCTCTTAAACCCGGGCAAAAACCGCCGGGGAATCCCCTTCCCTAATTTTGGTTTACGCCCCACAAGGAGAGTATAATGAGCAATGTATCCATGAAGTCCATGTTGGAAGCGGGTGTGCACTTTGGACACCAAACCTCCCGCTGGAACCCCAAAATGAGCCGTTTTATTTTCGGCGAACGCAACGGGGTGCATATCTTAGATTTACAGAAAACCGCCAAAGAACTGAAAAAAGCCTGCGCTTTTGTAAAAGAAGAAGCGAAGAAAGGTTCTAAATTTTTGTTCGTCGGCACGAAAAAGCAGGCCCAGGAAGCCATCGCTACCGAAGCGGCCCGCGCCGATGTGTATTGCATTCACGAAAAATGGCTGGGCGGCACGCTGACCAACTTCCAAACCGTCAAAAAATCCATTGAACGCATGAACGAGCTGGAAAAATGGGAAGCCTCCGGCGTATTCAAAGCCATTTCCAAAAAAGAAGCCAGCCGCTTGAGCAAAGAGCTCAACCGCTTGCAGAAATTGTTGGGCGGCATCCGCGAGATGAAAGTATTGCCGGATGTGGTATTTGTCATTGACCCGGTGGATACCGCCGGCGCCGTGCGCGAATCCCATGTGTTGGGCATTCCTGTGGTAGCTGTCTGCGACACCAACTGCGACCCCGATTTGATTGACGTGCCCGTGCCGGGCAACGACGATGCGGCCCGCTCCATTAAACTGTTCTGCGCCGCCATTGCCGATGCCGTGTTAGAAGGCCGCGCCGAAGCCGAAGCCGCCAAACAGCCGGCCCAGGCCGCCGCTGCCGAAGAAGGCGAAGCCGCCCCGGCCAACCCGGCCATGGCCCAAGCCTTTGAAAGCATTATGCTGGCCGGTGAAAAAGCCGAAGAAGCCAAAGCGGAAGAAGTAAAAGAAGAAGTAAAGGCCGAAGAAGTAAAAGAAGAAACCAAACCCGAAGCCCAAGCGGAAGAAGTAAAAGAAGAAGCCGCCCCGGCTGAAGAAAAAAAGGCCAAAACCGCCAAAAAAACCACGGCTAAAAAACCCGCCGCCAAAAAAACCACGGCTAAGAAAACCACGGCTAAAAAAGCCGTAAAAGCCGAAGAAAAAGCAGAAGAAGCCAAAGAAGAAGCCGCTTCTGAAGCCAAATAAACTTTCCGTCTCCGGGCCGCTGTTGCGGCCCGGACAACCGATTTAACTGGTTTAGGAGAATACCATGTCTTTAGCTGAAAACATTAAGATTTTAAGAGAAAAAACGGGCGCCGGTCTTATGGCTTGCAAAAAAGCCCTGGAAGAAAACAACAATGATATGGAGCAGGCCGTCGTCGCTCTGCGCAAAAAAGGCTTGGCCGATATGGCTAAACGCGCCGATAGAGCCACCAAAGAAGGCCGCGTCTCCGTCAAGACCGACGGCAAACGCTTTGCTATGGCCTATCTGGGCTGCGAAACGGACTTCGTGGCCAAAACGCCGGACTTTATCGCTTTGGCTGACGCTATTGCCGATTATGTCTTGCAGCACCCTGAAATTGCCGACTATACGGCTGATGAACACATCAAAAGCATGATTGTGGAAAAAGCCCCCAAATTCGGCGAAAACACCACCTTCAAAGGCGCTTACAACTGGGTAGCCGCTGACGGCGACGTGATTGCCTCTTACGTCCACTCCGACAACAAAAAAGCCTCTTTATTGGAAATTGCCGCCACCGGCTGCAAAGACACCGAAAAAGTGCACGAGATTGCCCGCGGCCTGGCTATGCACACCGTAGGTATGCAAAGCATGTGGGTAGATGCCAAAGACATTCCGCAAGCCGACATTGACAAAGAATTGGACATTTACCGCACCCAAGCCAAAAATGAAGGCAAAGCCGACGAAATGATTGCCAAGATGTTGCCCGGCAAAATCAAAAAGTTTGCCAAAGAAACCTGCCTCTTGGAACAGCCGACCATTAAAGACAACAAAAAAACCGTTGCCGATTACCTGGCCGAAGAATCCAAAGCGCTGGGATGTGAACTCAAAGTAGTTCGTTTCGTTCGCTTCTAGTTTTAAAGCCCCTCGCAAGAGGGGCTTTTTTCTGCCCGGGCGAAACTCGCCTGGGCGGGAAAAAGCCTCTCCACCCCGCCGGCACAGATGTTTGGGCCGCTTTTATGGGCAAGGAGTATCTGCTGACGGTGCCGCCTATTTCGCAGCGGTAAACAATTAGGAAAGCTAACTAAAAAAAACGGACCGGCAGACCGTAAAAAACAGACCAAAAGGCTGGTAAAATTAAAAGAGAGAAAAGGGAAGTATTTTCCCCCCGTTTTTGCTAGAATAAAAAAAACCCAAAGAGGACACACTATGGCAAATAAAAAACCGTGCAAAAGAAGAATTTTACTTAAACTCTCCGGCGAAGCGTTAAGCCAAGACGGCTGCCGGGGCGTAGATCCCAAGCCGCTTAAAGAAATTGCCCAAGAAATCGCCCAAGTGCACAAAACGGGCTGCCAGCTGGCTATTGTGATAGGCGGCGGCAACATTTGGCGCGGCCTGCGCGACGGCGGCGGCGTCATTGACCGGGTAAATTCCGACGGTATGGGTATGCTGGCTACCGTCATTAACGCCATAGCTCTGCAGTCTGCGCTGGAAGAAATCGGCGTGCCGACCCGGGTGCAAACCTCCGTCAATATTTACCAAATGGCAGAGCCTTTTGTGCGCCGCCGCGCGCTGCGCCACTTGGAAAAGGGCCGCATTGTCATCTTCGCAGGCGGTACGGGTAACCCCTATTTTACCACCGACAGTGCCGCGGCGCTGCGCGCTTCTGAAATCAACGCCGACGTTCTGTTAAAGGCCACCCAGGTGGATGGCGTTTACGACAGCGACCCCAAGAAAAACCCCAAAGCCAAACGCATTAAGAGAATTTCTTTTAAAGACACCATCGCCAAACATCTGCAGTTTATGGATACGGCGGCTTTGGCTATCTGTATGGAAAACAAAGTGCCTGTGCAAGTGTTCAACCTGCACAAAAAAGGCAACATCAAACGCGCCGTCTGCGGCGAAGATATTGGCACGGTCATTTATTAATGAATAAAAATATTCATTTTTGGATTTGGGGCACGCTCTTGGCGGTTTTACTGGTGGGTGGGTGCTTGTTTGAAAAGAACACCCAAAACCCGCTCTCCCCCCAAGAAGCGGCCCCAGTTTCTTTGGAGCCGGTCCAAACGCCCCAAGACGCGCCAACCCCCACGAGCCCTTCCGCAGAAACATCTGCTCAAGATGAGTCCTTACCTGCTGCGTCCCAAGACACCTTCTTAACCTCTCTGCCTGCCGCAGAAACGGACGCACAGTCCACCTGGCAGGCCATAGAATGTGCTTCTCTTTCTTTGCCTCAGCAGACGCAGGGCCGCTTGATTTGCCGCCGCTCTGAACAAGCTTTCTGTGCGCTCTTTGAGAAAAACGGACAAATTTTTTATTGCAAAACCCAAGACGGATCTTTGTCACACCAAAGCAATATTTGGGGGTCTTCTTTGACGGTAACTTATTACGACTCACACGCCCGCCCGCTCAGCCAGCGCTACTATGCCAACGCAGAGCTTACCCGTGCGGTAGACTTTGACTACGAACAAAACCAAGTAGCGCGCTACTGGTGGGACGAGGACCAAATCCGTTTTTACCAAGAGGACACCCGCGGCAAAACGCTCAACAAATTTTATTTCCGCCCCGGCAAGCCCTATATTCAATATCCCGACGGCAACGACATGGGCGAGCGTAACGGCACCTGGGAGCAAAAAGACGGGCAAATCTTTATTGACGGCGCTTGGCTGTGTACTTTGCCCCAGCGCACCCCCGCACCAGATAGCTGCGCCGTATTTGCCGGCGCCTGCACCGCACAGTAACACAGCGCAAAACAGAATTGCTATAATAAATAAAACTCAATACGAGAGGAAAATATGGAAGGCATTAACGAATTTATCAGCAAAGGCAAAACCGAAATGACCGGACATGTGGAAAAACTCCGCCAGGATTTATCCACCATTCGCACCGGCCGCGCCAGCGCACAGCTGCTGGAAAATATCCGTGTAGACTATTATGGCACCCCCACCCCGCTTAAACAAATGGCGATGATTAACGTCTTAGACGCCAAAACGCTGGAAATACAGCCGTGGGATATGTCCGCCTTAAACGATATTGACAAAGCCTTGCAAAAGGCCGATTTGGGCGCCAGCCCGGTTAATGACGGCAAAGTAGTACGCATTACTCTGCCTTCCATGACCGAAGACCGCCGCAAAACATTGGCTAAAAACATCGCCAAAATGAGCGAAGATTTTAAAGTGGCCGTGCGCAACACCCGCCGCGACATTTTGGAAAAAGTCAAAAAAGCCCAAAAAGCCGGCGAAGTGACTGAAGACGACCTCAAACGCTACGAGGCCGATGTACAAAAAGCCACCGACGCCAACATTGCGCAAATTGACAAACTGGTGGCAGACAAAGAAGCCGAAATCATGAAAGTTTGAGTTTTAACAAAAAACAAAAAATCCCGGCTGGCTAAAGGCGAAGCCGGGATTTTTATGAACTCCGTTATTTAGCATGAGACGAATTATAGGCCTTACAAAAGCTCATATAATCTGAACTAGCCGCCATACATAAAGTGCCATACTCCGTCACATACAGATTGTAGCCGGAACCGGAAGAAATAGAAGAAGGAGAAGATGTAATCAAATTAAGAGAAGAATCCGATATACAGCTTCCCATTCCTTCCACGCATTCTTTTGCATTTTTAAGCCCTATAGGAATCACATTTCTTAACGATTTAATAGCGGCTATTTTGCTGGTATAATTACTTCCCTTTCTGGAAACTTCCACCACCGGACCGCCATAAAAATTATAATCCCAATATTTGCTTTCCGGTTTCTCTATAGACAACATATCCCATGTTGCCGGGCCGGAGGAAGCCAGCTGCGCTTCTTTAATGGCGTTGAGAATAGCCCTGCCGTTCACCATCGCTTCCGCCGTACGTGATTTTTCTACAGCCTTGGTATATTGCGGCAAAGCAATAGCCGACAATATGCCGATAATTAATACCACCACCAAAAGCTCAATGAGCGTAAAACCCTCTAAACGCTCCACAGAAACCCGTTTCATCTTCTTACCTCTTTTTTGATAAATTTTGTTTACAAATCAAAATTTATCAAAAAAAAAAAACAATGCAAGCATTTTAATTCTCTTCTACGAAAAGTCTTCTGTCAGGCACCTAATAAATGATTTTAGACAAATACAAGGGCATACAAAAAGCGCGGCTGCCAAAAGGAACCGCGCTTTGTCTTTAGAACGTATTTTGTTGAAAAAAGCTTAGGCTTCTTCTTCTCCTTCCAGCATTTTTTCTTCGGCTATCGCCGCGCGTTTGCGCAGGTGGTGCACCAAAATCTTCTTGCGCAGGCGCAAGGACTTGGGCGTAATTTCCACCAGCTCGTCCGGAGCGATGTATTCCACCGCCTGCTCCAAGCTCATCTGCCGCGGCGGGGTAAGCGTATAGGACTCATCGCTGGAGGAGCTGCGCATATTGCTTAAATGTTTGGCTTTGCAGGGATTGACCACCAGGTCATTGTCGCGGGAGTTTTCCCCCACGATTTGGCCTGCGTACACTTTTTCGCCGGGGCCCAAAAACAGTTCCCCGCCGTTTTCCAGCGCAAACAGAGCATAGGCAGTGGTAACACCGTCCTCTTTAGCCACCAGCACTCCGTTGTGGCGCAGCGGCGGCAGGTTGACCTTGGGGTAAAAGCCGTTAAAGCTGTGGTGCATAATGCCGGTGCCGCGGGTGCCGGTTAAAAAGTCGTTCTTAAAACCAATCAGCGCGCGGGACGGAATTAAATATTCCAGCCGCAGGCGGTCTTGGCCCTCCGCCACCATATTTTCCAGCCGCGCCGCCCGCTGGCCCACCAGCGTAAACACCGCGCCCTGGTATTCGGATTTAATATCCAGCACCAGGTATTCCATAGGCTCTAAAAGCTGCCCGTTTTCTTCTTTATAAATCACTTCCGGGGAGGACACCGCCAGCTCAAATCCTTCGCGGCGCATATTCTCAATCAGCACGGTTAAATGCAGCTCTCCGCGTCCGTATACTTTAAATTTGCCCTCGCCTTCCAGCGGCACCACTTTCAGGCCCACGTTGGTTTGGGCTTCTTTTTCCAGGCGGTTTTTGAGGTGGCGGCTGGTCACAAATTTGCCTTCTTGGCCGGAGAACGGGCTGTCGTTGACCATAAAGTCCATAGACATCGTCGGCTCATCAATAGCCAGCGGCGGCAGCGGCATAGGGAAATCAGGCTGGCAGACCGTGTCGCCCACGTCCACCCCTTCCAACCCGGCAATAGACACAATGTCGCCGGCCTGGGCGCTTTCCACTTCTTTTTTGCCAAGCCCTTCAAACATTTCTATTTTGACCGCTTTGGCAGGCGTTTGTTTGCCGTCGTGGTGAATGAGCACTACGCTCTGCCCGCGGGTAATTTTGCCGGCCAAGATGCGGCCTATGCCGACGTGGCCCAAAAAGTTGTTGTAATCCAGCATGGTTACCTGCATTTGCAGCGGGTCATTAGGCATAGCCACCGGGGCGGGCACGTGGGAAATAATGGTGTCTAAAAGAGGCGCAATATCTTTGCCTTTCTCTTCCATTTTTACGCTGGCCCAGCCTTCACGGCCGGAAGCATACAAAATCGGAAAGTCCAGCTGTTCATCGGTGGCACCCAACTCCATAAACAGGTTAAACACTTCGTCCACCACTTCGCTGGGGCGGATATGTTCGCGGTCCATTTTATTGATCACCACAATCGGGCGCAAGCCCAAAGCCAACGCTTTGCGCAGCACAAAGCGGGTCTGCGGCATGGGGCCTTCCACCGCGTCCACCATCAAGATAGCCCCGTCCACCATGCGCAGTACGCGCTCCACTTCGCTGCCGAAGTCGGCGTGTCCCGGGGTGTCTACGATATTGATGGTATGGTCTTTATATTTTACAGACGTGCATTTAGCTAAAATGGTAATGCCGCGCTCACGCTCCAACGGGTTGGAGTCCAGCACAGTCTCCTGTGCCTGGTCGTCTTTTACATTAAACTCGCCGGCCAGTTTTAAAAGGGCGTCCACGACGGTGGTCTTGCCGTGGTCCACGTGGGCGATAATAGCCACATTGCGTACGTCACTGCGAACATTGCTCATAAATTCTTCTTTCTTCCGTAACTTAAAATTTCAGCAAAAAATAACCTCGCCGCTGCGCAGGAGGTTTTTGTCTGCGGTTTTGCCGCTTTCTTTCACTTTGCAGATAATATATTTTATCATTTTTCGCGCGCGTACGAAAGGCACCCCCGGGGCTATCCTATCCGCCGGAATATATTTTTATTATAATGAAACTATGGAACAACTTTCTTCTATTTTGCTGGGCTTGGCCCTACTGTATGTGTTTTATATTTTAATTGCCGGAAAGTGGGACTATGCCTCCCAGGCTAAAAATGCCGAGTTAAAAGAACAGCTTAAAGAACAAGGCCTTTCCGTGCGATACTATTTTATCCCGGCGGGGAGGCTGCTGCTTTTTAATATCTTAAGCGGCGGGCTGTTTTTGTTTTATTGGATATACAAGCAGTGGCAGGCTGTTTTGTCCGGCTATAAAAACTCCGCAGGCACCCCTTTAAAATACGGCCCCGTACTGCGCACATTATTTGCTTTTATTTCCTTTTACCAGCTCAATGCCATTACCAACCGCACTTGCCTGTATATGCACAAACGGCCAACGCTTTCCCATTGGTTTTGGGGCACGGCGCTGTGGGCGGGATTAGCGGCGGCGTGGACCCCGGTTTTGCCGCGGGAATGGCGGATATTGGGCGGTGTTTTGTTTATTATAGCGCCTAGCGTCTTGCAGCGGCGCATCAATGCACTGCCTAAGGAGCTGCCCCCCTTTAGGCTAAAACTTGCGGAAATTTTGTGGCTGATTGTTTGCTGGATTTTTCTGGCGGCGTGCTGGCGGGTGCTGGCTCATCAGGGCATACTGTAGCGGTCAAAGGTGCCCACCCAACTTTCAAACGTACCGATTTTCTCCCCGCCGTATCCTTCGCATACGCTGGCGGCAATTTGATTATTTTCCAAAGCCAAACACTCTTTTTGTTTGGCTCTTTCCGGGTGCTCGGTAGGAAAATCGTAATACATCAAAAATCCGTTGATATCCGTAAATCCGGCCACGTCGCCCAGCACGTCCATATGCCCCACGTCATATTTGGTGTTATTGGAGCAAACGGCCTGCCCGCCCCCCTGGTCCACGCACCCTTTTGGCAAGGCCTGCCCGGAAGCACTTAAAGAATCTATATAACTTCCGCGGGACATTAAACGAAATTCCTGCGATTCCTTTAACGCACGCGTCACATTCATTACTGTAGTTAAACGGCTGGTCGCCACCGCCACCTGATACTTAGGCAAAGCCATCGCTACCAGCACGCCAATAATCAGCACCACCACCAGCAGTTCTACTAATGTAAAACCGCTGCGGTGAGGCAAATGAATAAAGGGGCCAAAAGATCTCATAGCCTTAGTATATTTAAAAATATTTATCCTTGCAAGAAGAAAAGAGTTTATTAAAAACCCACTCCCCTCTTTTTGCGTCATTCTTCCCCTTTATAAACAAAAAAAACCGCCCCTTACGGAGCGGCTTTTTACAAATAAAACAGCTTATTTGGCTTCGGACACGGCCACCGCAACGGCTACCGTCGCGCCGACCATAGGGTTGTTGCCCATACCGATAAGGCCCATCATTTCCACGTGCGCAGGTACGGAGGAAGAGCCGGCAAACTGCGCATCGCTGTGCATGCGGCCCATGGTGTCGGTCATGCCGTAAGAGGCAGGGCCGGCGGCCATATTGTCCGGGTGCAGCGTACGGCCCGTACCGCCGCCGGAAGCCACGGAGAAATATTTCTTGCCGTTTTCAATGGCCCATTTTTTGTAGGTGCCGGCTACCGGGTGCTGGAAGCGGGTGGGGTTAGTGGAGTTGCCGGTAATGGACACGTCCACCCCTTCGTGGCGCATAATGGCTACGCCTTCGTTGACGTCGTCTGCGCCGTAGCATTTCACTTTAGCGCGGTCCCCGTCGGAGAAGGCCTTCTCGCTGACGATTTTAAGTTCGCCGGTTTTGTAGTCATATTCCGTTTCCACGGAGGTAAACCCGTTAATGCGGGAAATGATGTAGGCGGCGTCTTTGCCCAAGCCGTTCAAAATAACGCGCAAAGGTTCTTTGCGCACTTTGTTGGCGGTGCGGGCAATGCCGATGGCGCCTTCCGCAGCGGCGAAGCTTTCATGGCCTGCCAAGAAGCAGACGCATTTGGTTTCTTCGCGCAAAAGCATAGCGCCCAAGTTGCCGTGGCCCAAGCCTACCGCGCGCTGGTCAGCCACAGAGCCGGGAATGCAGAAGCTCTGCAAACCCACGCCGATTTTTTCGGCGGCTTCCGCGGCGGATTTGACGCCGGATTTCAAAGCGATAGCCGCACCGACCGTATAGGCCCACACGGCATTGTCAAAAGCGATAGGCTGAATGCCTTTGACGATTTTTTCCACGTCAATGCCTTTGTCGAGGCAGATTTGGCGCGCTTCTTCCAAATCTTTAATGCCGGCGGCTTTGAGCGCGGCGTTAATTTTGTCAATTCTTCTTTCGTATCCTTCAAACGTAATCATAAATTTCTCTCCTGGGCTTACTCTTTGCGGGGGTCAATTTTCTTGACGGCTTCGTCAAAGCGGCCGTAGGTTTTGACGTTGTCTTCAAAGGCTTTCTTTGCGTCGGTGCCCTTTTTAATCGCGTCCATCATCTTACCCAGGTTGACGAATTTATAGCCGATGATTTCGTTGTTTTTATCCAAACCGATTTCCAGCACATACCCTTCCGCCATTTCCAAATAGCGGGGGCCTTTGGCTTCGGTGCCGTACATCGTGCCCACCTGGCTGCGGTGGCCTTTACCCAAGTCTTCCATGCCGGCGCCGATGGGCAGCCCGTCATCGGAAAAAGCGCTCTGCGTGCGTCCGTAGACAATTTGCAGGAAAAGCTCGCGCATAGCGGTGTTGATAGCGTCGCAAACCAAGTCGGAGTTTAAGGCTTCCAAAATGGTTTTGCCCGGCAGAATTTCCGCCGCCATAGCGGCAGAGTGGGTCATGCCGGAGCAGCCCAAGGTTTCCACCAGGGCTTCTTTAATCACGCCGTTTTTGACGTTGAGCGTGAGTTTGCAGGCGCCCTGTTGCGGGGCGCACCAACCCACACCGTGGGTCAAACCGCTGATATCGCCAATTTGTTTGGCTTTAACCCATTTTCCTTCTTCAGGAATCGGGGCCGGGTCATGCTTGGCGCCTTTGCAGACGCAGCACATTTCTTTGACTTCGGGGGTGCATTTTTCGCAGCTCATGAAAGTCTCCTAATGAAAATAATAAATCTTACCCATATATTTTACAATATTTAATCCCGTCCCCATAATAACATTGACAACGGGATCTGTGATTTTACAGAAAAATAGACTCTATAGACTTTTAAACATGTATTACATAAAGATTATTTTCATCCTTAAAGCCTAGACTTTTACAAAAAGCTGCGCCTTCTTTGCTTGTTACAACAACACAAACCAAAATATTCTCCGTTGGAACTAGCCTCATAATTTGCCAGCCAAAGGAATATTTAATATTACAGGCAAAATTCCCGTTTCCTCTGTTATCAAAAGAACAATATCCCCAAGGATACCAATAATCAACTTCTGCTCCTGAGCTTGTTATGCGTTCCCATTTAGGTATTTCAATATCCAAATCTTCTATAGACGTAGGATATTGTCCGTTGGCCATATAATACACGTCAAGAGCCTTTTTCATACCCATAAGCAATGTGATAGCCTGAGCGGAACGGGCTTTATCTACTGCTCTTGTATATTGCGGCAGGGCAATAGCGGCCAAAATGCCGATAATCAGCACCACCACCAAAAGTTCAATAAGAGTAAAGCTTCCAACATGGAGTTTTACGGGGGTTTTTATATTGGAAATATTTTTTTGATAAATTTTGCTCATATGCAAAATTTATCAAAAAAAAAAAACAAAGCAAGCCCCTTTAAAAACAGTATCGGCAAACATCTAGACCTTATGACTTAATCTGAGCAGCTACATGCCCCTTTTTTCATTTTCCTGAGATTTTGAGTAATTTCTAATAGTGAATAAACTCTTGCATTTTGGCCTAAACCTTTTTACAATGGGGGTAGACGTAAAAAAGGAGATGAATATGACTGTGAAAATACCGACTGAGCAACTGCCCACTTCCACCTTTACCTGCGGTCCCAGCCAGGGCCACCCCGTCGTGCGGGAAACGCCGCTTTATAAAACAGCTTTTGAACGCAGCCACCGCGCCAAAGACATTTCCACAGACGGTCTGTATAAAGAAGCCGCCGACAATTTGCGCACGCTGCTGGATTTGCCCGCCGATTATACGGTCATTTTCTTTATGGGCGGCGCCACGCCGGCTTTGGACGCCGTAGCCTGGAGCCTGACCAAAAATTCCATTTCCGGCCTAAGCTTTGGGGCGTTTTCCAAACTGTGGTGCAAAAAAATTGCTTCCTGCTTAGAAGACAGCGTCACGAAAGATTTTAAAGAACCCGCCGAAGGTGAATTTTTCCCCGCGCAAAAACCCGACTACAATGCCAGCCTGGTGGTGCTGACCCCCAACGAAACCTCCACCGGCACGCAAATCCCCAATGAGTATTTGGAAGAAGCCTGGAAAAGCAAAGGGCCTGACACCTTAATCGCCTGGGACTGCACTTCCTGCGCCGGCGGACGCGATTTGCCCAAAAACAAATTTGACGTCATGGTGTTTTCTATGCAAAAATGCTTTGGCGTAGGTGGCGGCAGCAGCGTGATTATCTTAAGTCCCGCCGCGGTCAAACGCATAGAAGAGGCCAAAAAATACCGCCGCATTCCTTATTCTTTGGACCTGACGGAAGCCGTCAAGAAAGCACAGGAAAAAGCCCAAACCGTTAACACCCCCTCTACTACCAATATTTGGATGTTTAATGAGGCCTGCAAGTGGATGAACGACAACGGCGGCCTCAAAGCCATGGACGCGCTGTGCCGTGCCCACTATGACTACCTGATGAAATGGGTGGAAAGCACCGACTGGCTGGCCCCGCTGATTAAAAACCCGGCTAACCGCTCCTACACCACGCTGACGCTGGAAATCACAGACCCTAAACTTGACTGCGCCGAAATCAGCAAAGCGCTTAAAGCCACCGGCCTGCCCAATTTGCAAGACGGCATAAAGAAATATTCTTCCGTCAAACAAAACTCCCTGCGCATAGCGTGTTTCCCGTTTGTGGATATACACGGCACGCAGCAATATGAAAAACTGACCAAAGCCGTTGACGCTATCGTGGCGGATTTACGCGCCAACGCGGAGGGCAAATGAAAATACTGATTGCAGACAAATTCCCCGCCCACTGGGCCGAAGTGCTGGCCAAGCAGGGCCACCAGATTACCTCCGACCCGTCTTTAGACGAAAACACACTGGTCTGCGCGATCAAAGACAATGAAATTTTAATCGTGCGCAGCACCAAAGTGCCCGCCGCCGTTATAGACGCGGGCGCGGCCTTAAAGCTCATTATCCGCGCCGGAGCAGGCACCAACACCATAGACGTCAAACACGCCGCCCAAAAGGGCGTAGCGGTGTGCAACTGCCCGGGCACCAATTCTATTGCTGTGGCAGAGCTGACAATGGGGCTTATGCTGGCTTTGGACCGCCGCATTTATCATAACACCAAAGACCTGCGCGAAGGCAAATGGAACAAAAGCGAATACGGCAAGGCCAAAGGGCTTTTTGGACGTACGCTGGGCATTATCGGGCTGGGGGCGATTGGCAAAGAGGTAGCCAAACGCGCCGAAGCATTCGGTATGAAAGTGGTGGCCTATGACCCCAACGACAAAGCCGAAGAATTTATCGCTGCTGGGGTTACGCCGGAGCCGGACATTTATACCTTAGCCGGTATGTGCGATGCCATTACTGTGCATGTGCCCGAAACGCCGCAGACCAAAGGCTTGTTTAACAAAAAATTCTTTGACGCCATGAAGCCGGGCGCCATCTTTATCAACGCCGCGCGCGGCGGGCTGGTGGTGGCAAAAGACCTAGCCGAAGCCGTCAAAACCAAAGGCATTAAGGCCGGGCTGGACGTATATGAAACCGAGCCCAAAACCAATGATACGGCTTTTGACTATTCCCCCTACGAAGGGGCCGAAAACATATACGGCACGCACCACATCGGCGCCAGCACCGACCAGGCGCAGGACGCGGTGGCAGAATGTACCGTTAAAATTATCAACGAATACGCCGCTACGGGCAAGTTTCTACACAAGGTGAACTAATGGCTATTGTTAAACCTTTCCGGGGCTACCGCCCCGACGGACACGCAGAGCAAATTGCGTGCCCGCCTTATGACGTGATTAACTCGCGCGAAGCGCGCGAAATGGCAAAAGGAAATCCGCTCTCTTTTCTGCACGTGGAAAAGCCGGAAATTGATTTGCCCGAGAATGTGGATTTATACGACGAGCAAGTCTATGCCAAGGGGCGTGAAAATCTAGACAAATTCATCGCGCGCGGCATTTTAAAACAAGACAGAAAACCCTGCTTCTACATTTACGCGCAGACGATGGACGGACGCACCCAGTACGGCTTAGTCGCCGCGGTGAGCGCCGAAGAGTATGACAAGGGTATTATCCGCAAGCACGAACTGACGCGCAAAGACAAAGAAGAGGACCGCACCCGCCACGTAGACACCTTGGGCGCCACCACGGGCCCGGTGTTTCTGACCTATCCGCACCAACAGGAAATGGACGACTTAGTCAACACGCTGATACAAAACCCGCCGCACTATAAATTCACCATGCCTGACGGCATAGGGCATACCTTTTGGGTCATGCATGAGGATAAAGACATTGACCGCGTGATTAAAATCTTTGACGCGCTGCCTGTTTTGTATATTGCAGACGGGCACCACCGCTCCGCCTCGGCAGCCAATGTGGCGCGCAAACGCAAAGCCGCCAACCCGCACCACACCGGGCAGGAAAGCTACAACTTTTTCCTGGCGGTTATTTTCCCGGCGGAACAGCTCTACGTCATGGACTACAACCGTCTGGTTAAGGATTTAAACGGGCTGTCTAAAGAGGCATTTTTGCAAAAAATAGCCCAAAAATTTGACGTACAGCCCACAGGTAAAGCCAAGCCGGAAGGCCGCCACCAGTTTGGCATGTATTTAGACGGGCAATGGTACACACTCAGCGCCAAGGAAGGCTCTTTTGACGCCCAAGACCCGGTAAAAGCGCTGGACGTGAGCATTTTGCAAGACAACCTGCTGGCCCCGGTGCTGGGCATTGGCGACCCGCGCACCGACAAACGCATTAACTTTGTCGGCGGCATACGGGGGCTCAAAGAGCTGCAAAAACGCGTGGACAGCGGCGAATACAAGGTGGCGTTTTCTATGTATCCGACATCTATGGAAGAGCTGATGAAAGTGGCCGACGCCCACCTGATTATGCCGCCCAAATCCACCTGGTTTGAGCCCAAACTGCGCAGCGGGCTGGTAACGTATAAATACTAATCCGCCGCCTAAAGCAGCCGTTTTTGGCAAAGCAATCCGCCCCTGCAAACCGGGGGCGGATTTATTTTTAAATTCCAAGGCAAAGAGCTCTGCCTAGATAGGCTAACTGTCCCCGGAGGGGCCGGGGAATAAGAAACAGAAAATATCTGAGACAAGAGCGCTTGTTCAAGTGCCAACCAAGTAACAAACTCTGCTGTCTCCCCCAATACCGCACGGCTTGCTTCCAAAAGAACGGCATACTTTTGTTCCCTGCTCTTTATATTCATCGCTAGCAAAACAACGGCGTTGCAAGGTTCCTTGATACCAATTCCATTCAAAGAAAGCATGAGTTGCTCCAAACTGAGAAAATCCCCATGTTCCAAAATTATGACAGCTCATACTTATTCCGCTGGCAGGTTTCTTAATGCTTAAAGCGTCCAAATCACAAGTATAGGACCCATTGGCTAAATAATATTCCATTTGGGCGGTGTAGAAAGCATCTAAAGCAGGGATAGCGCGGGTAAGCTTGGCTTTTTCTACGGCTATGCGGTACTGCGGCAAAGCAATAGCCGCCAAGATACCAATTATCAGCACAACCACCAAAAGCTCAATAAGCGTAAAGCCGCCTAATTTGCCTTTGGCGGGGGTTTTAGTAAAGAAGGTTTTTTTTGATAAATTTTGTTCATAGACAAAATTTAACAAAAAAAAAAAACGAGTCAAGGCCTTCTAAAAATCCCAGCCTGCCCACCACTTTTTACTTTTTTCCAATCAATCAACAAGCCCCCTAGGAAAAGGCCTATGTTTCTTTTATAATCTCTGCTTCAAACTGTTCTGCCTGCCGCCAAAGCCCTAAAGGGGCCTATTCTCCTATGCCGGGTCCTCAGGCTCTTGCTTTGAGGAAATGCTTGTAGTAAAAGACATTGCAAACAGCCCCACGCTGTTTGCCGCGTGGGGCTGTTAGTGAGGATTTAGAATTATTTTGTCTTAGTATATTGCTGCAGGAGATTTACAATATCCGCATATCCTTTTTCTTTGGCCATAGAAATGGCTGTTATGCCTTCCAAACTGTAATCCGGGTCGGCTCCTCCTTCCAATAAAACGCGTGCGGTTTCTAACTGTCCATTCTGGACCGCCCACCACAATGCCGGCTGTTCAATTTTGCCCACGAAATTGGGATCAGCTCCATTTGCCAGCAGCAAACGCACCAGTGCAACATTTCCATCAGCAGAGGCTGTCATCAGCGGGGATTTGTGGGCATAATTTACCACATTGGGGTTGGCGCCGTTTTGCAGCAAAAATTCAATAACCTCCAAATTAGGGTTCTTCATAGACACCAACATATCCAAAACATCAAAGTCTTCTGTTTGCATGGCAGCGCCATACTTTAACAAAAGCTTTATAATTTCAAAGTCGGGGCTTTCGCTCAGAAGAACATAGTACAAAGGAGACCGACCAAGAACATCCGTTTGATTTACATCTGCCCCCGCATCAATCAACAATTTTATAATTTGCGGATTAGGATTACTTGGCTGTAAAGCCTCTAACGCTCCTTGTTTGAGTGGCTCATCTTCCGCATTGGGATTTTTCAACAAAAACTCCACAGTAACGGGATTAGGATTTCCTATAGAAACAGCATGGTGCAAAGGAGACCGACCAAGAGCATCCGTTTGATTTACATCTGCCCCCGCATCAATCAACAATTTTATAATTTGCGGATTAGGATTATTTAGCTGTAAAGCCTCTATCAACGCTCCTTGTTTGAGCAGCTCATCTTCCGCATTGGGATTAGCCCCATATTTCAACAAAAGCTCCGCAATTTCCACATCTGCCGCTTGCCTGTACAGAGCGTCTATTAAAGCTTTGTTCTGTGCTTCGTTTCCTTGATTTTCCGCTCCAGCTTTAAGCAATATTTCTATAATATCTAGGTTTACAGGTTCAGAATAAATAGCCACCTTAAGAAGGGAGAAACCATATTCATCTGTTTGATTGAGATTAACTCCTTCTTTTACTAAGTTTTGCACCGCCTCCGTGTCGGATTTCGTAATGGCTGAGACTAAAGCGTTAAAACGCTCCGGCTCCATTAATATTTGTTCCTGCTGGGAAACGGCAGAAACCTCGTCAACAGGGATACTATCCTGTTTATCATCCTTTGTATAGCAGGCACATAACGCCAGAGCCAAAAGACATACTCCTAGTTTTCTCATTATGATTCTCCTTTACGCACTCATTAGAATAGTTTATGTTATTCTATGTCTCCACATTGCTTAAGAAACCCGGCAATATCTTTCGCCCAAAAACTCCGCAAGGCACAGAAGAAGGGACTCCTTCCGTCGTTGTACCATTACTACAAGCTTTTGCTTTTAGCTATAAGCGCGCCTATTCCCCTTTTCCGCCTCTGCCGGTTTTTCTAGCGTCTTGTGGTGCTAGACTAATAACCGCCCCGCACACAAAAGCGATTTCCCTTTTCTATAAGAGGTGGCCAACGGAGGCATTTTTACTCTCTTAGCGCATATAAGGGACTTTGTTCCTTATGTACGTGGGGAAATTTCCGCCCTATGACACTCCAAAACGGATTGGTTTGGCAACACTTCCGTCCGGCAAAACAAAAAGAAAACATCATTTTACCTTTTGGGCTGGCAATCTACGCAACAATTTTGCTCTGCAAAACCTGCTTAACGGTGCTTAAACTGGGCGTTATAAAGAGCCTTATAAGCGCCGTCTTCCAGCTTAAGCAATTCTTCGTGCGTGCCGCTTTCCACAATTTCCCCGCCGTTAAGCACTACAATTCTGTCGGCATTAATTACCGTAGAGAGGCGGTGCGCAATCACAAATACCGTGCGGTTTTTCATCAGGTTATCCAACGCTTTCTGCACTACTGCCTCGGACTTATTGTCCAGCGCGCTGGTGGCTTCGTCCAACACCACAATGGGGGCATTGCGGATAAACGCGCGCGCAATGGCCACGCGCTGGCGCTGCCCGCCAGAAAGCGTCAGGCCGCGCTCGCCCAATTCGGTGTCCAGGCCGTCTTTAAGGGTAGAGAGGAAATCTTCCAAGTGGGCATTTTTAACCGCTTCTTGCAAATCCTCTTCCGTGGCGCCTTTGCGTCCAATCAGAATATTGTCACGAATGGTGCCGGAGAACAGGAAATTATCCTGAAACACCACGGCGATTTGGTCACGCAGGGAAGCCAACGTAAAATCCCGTATATCACGCCCGTCAAAGGTGATGCGCCCTTGCTGCACATCATAAAAACGGGGCAGCAGGTTGACCAGCGTACTCTTTCCGCCACCGGAGTTGCCCACTATGGCCAGCGTGCTGCCCACCGGAACCGTCAGATTGATATTTTTCAGCACCGGGAGGCCTTCTTTATACGAGAAAGTCACATCTTCAAATTTAATCTCACGGGAAATGCCGGTCAGCTTTTGTGCGTTTTTAGTGTCTTTAATAGCTGGCTTCAAAGCAAAAATTTCAAAAATACGGTCTATAGCCAGCAGGGCTTTCTTAATGTCCACATAATCGTCCCCCACCGTTTTAAGCGGTGTATAAAGCAACAACAGGGCCGCCACAAAAGAGGTAAAGTTACCGCTGGTAATGGTCCCCTTGACGATTAAAGAGCTGCTCTGCCAGATGACAAACGCCAACCCCAAAGAGATAATAAAATGCATCACCGGGGAAAGCCAGCCGGTGTGCTTTACAATGCCCATATTTAAGTTAAAAATACGCTCCATCAGCGAATTGAAGCCTTTCTGTTGGTCTTTTTGCAGGTTATAAGCCGCGATGGTGCGGTTGCCGCTGAAAACCTCGTTATAGGCTTTCATCGCTACAGAACCCACTTTAATAGTATTGCGCACCAATTCTTCCATTTTACGCCGCACAATATAAATAGGCACAAACGCCACCAACACCGCGCCTACGGCGATAATGGTCAGCTGCCAGGAGTTATAAAACAGCACGCACACCAAAGCCACAGAAGAGAACACTTTGGAAATAACCAGGCGGACATTGTTAATCAGGCCGTTGCAGGCGGTGTCGGCGTCGGTGTTAAAGCGCATCATCACATGGCCGGAATCATTGGCGTCAAAATAAGCGGTATTAAGAGAAAGCAGTTTGGCAAAAAGTTTTTTGCGCACGTCGAGCGTGATTTTGTTTCCCACCCAGGTGGTCAAATATTTTACGCTGTAATTTAATATACTTTGCACCAATACAAAGCCGATAATCAACAGCGGAATATACGCAGCAAACGTGGCGTTTTTGGCCACTAACACGTCATCGGTATAAGGTTTTAAAAATAACGCCACTATAGAGTCCAGCGCCCCCACCGGTATAGCCAACGCTACACCTAAAAAAGCCCTGAACCAATAAGGCTTTATATAAGGCCACATGCGTTTATAATTTACAATCAAAGAATTTTGACCCAACAACTCTTTTATCGGGGTGTTTAATATATTTTTCATGCCGGCGGCACGCTCCATGCTAGAGATAGATATCATTTATTATAACAATATCTGCCCCCTCTTGCATTGCTTGTTCGGATTTGCTACATTAATCAAACGGCACGCAAATAAAGGCCGCAAGATTTGCATTATTAAAGGAGTACCCGAAATGGTCACAAAGAAAAACAACAAAGACGCCCTGACAGCGGCGGAAATTAAAGAAATTAAACAGCATTTGGAAGAATTAAAAGCAGACGCCGAGAAAAGATTAAAAGACAAAAAGAACTTGGATATGCCGGAAGCGGAAGTAGGAGACCCTATTGACGCGGCCAGCCAAAGCCTGGACAAAGAGATTTTGTTTGAGCTATCCGGCAATTCCCACAACACCATTGGGCAAATTGAAGCCGCTCTGCGCAAAATAGAAAAGGGTATTTACGGCCGCTGTGAGCTCTGCCGCCAGCCCATTCCCAAAAAACGCATTAAAGCGCTGCCGTTTGCGCGCTATTGTGTCAACTGTCAGCACTCTTCTGAGCGCCACAACGGCTAATTTTTCCCCCGCCTAAGAGCGGGGATTTTATTTTATAGAGACCCCCCTGGATTAAGCGGGGTTTCTTTTTTTACGGCGGAAAAAACTTAGCGGCAATACCCAGGTACACTTTGAGCCTTGATAAAGCCAACAAAACATCGTTTGATACTTCCTGCCGGCTCTGCTACAAAAAAACCTTCCGCTGCAAGACGGAAGGTTTTTAGAATAAAAACAACTTTTAAGGATAAGAAACCCGTGTTTTGTTGATGTCTTTTGCCCGGGCTTGAATTTTATATCCTTTTTCGCTCACGCCAATGCGGAAATCCCGGTTGTGCAACACTTTATGCGTATCGCGCTGGAATTGTACTGGATCGCCTGACAAAATAGACAGGCGAAGCAAATCGTTGGTATAGTAACCAAAATAAACGCGGTGGATTTCTTCCAAATAGCCTATTTTTTCCAAATGATTTTGGGCGCGATTAATTAACTGTTTCTGCGCCATAGAGCCGCCGGAAAATATCTGGGAATAAAAATAAGACATAAACAAAGCCATCAATACAAATCCCGTTACGCTAAGCACGGTTTTTTCCAGCCAGCCTTTGGGACGGGCCTGCATTACTTCTGAGCCCGCCAAATAGTCATGCAAGGCTCTGTGGCGGGTATCAATAAATGCCAGCAAGAACCCACACATCAGCAAGGCCGCACTAATAAAATACCCTACAGCACGCACAAAAGCGCGCCACAGAGAAAGCGGCTGCCCGGTCTGCACATTTTCCACTCGGATTCCTACCAGCAATTTTCCTAAAGTGCTTCTGCCACCGCAGGTGAAAAAGGTTTCATACAGTATGAAGGGAATAATTACCCCGGCAAATACCAAATAAATCTGTTCCAAATCCAACGAAGCGTGCTTAATATAAAAAGCCGCCAACAATTGATAAACCGTGTTGACCAGGCCGAAATCTATCAAAAGTGCAATAAAACGCTCTGTTATACCGGCTACTTGCGGTTGAAATTCCGCTTGTTCCTGTTCCGCCTTAGAAGGTGTATCTTCCATAATATTTATACGGTGTTCTTCCATAAAATCTCCCTCTTCATCCTATTTGTATTATAAACAAGTTTTTACTACGGCGCAAGAATTTTTTACTTCACACGCAAAACGACAATAAAAAAGCGCACCCCGAAAGGTGCGCTTTTAAAAACCAAGTCAATAGAATTATGCAGCAATGCCGAATTTGGAGAAAATCACATATGCGACAAACACACACAATACTATCGCCACACTCATCACTACGCCTCTGTTCCACGGGGTAGTGTCCACAATATGCAAGTCTTTAGCGTCATCATACTGGTTAGTGGAAGGATAGAATTTACCCGCCAGATACATAAAGGCAATGGCTATCACAAACAGTATGGCCATCACATGCAGGAAGTGGATGGATTTGAGCCACCCCAGCACAGGTACGCTGGAAGTCCAATCCATCGGAATCTGGGTTAAACCATATGCAATGATAAAGAATACCAGCGTAATTTTGGCAGACCACGCCGGAGCGGTTTTATTGAGCATGCCGAAAATAATCAGCGTAAAGATAGGCACGTTGTAAAAGCCGTTTACCATCTGTAAATAGTTAAACAAGCCAGACGGCGCCTTGGCAATCAGCGGCGCTACACACATAGAGAAAATAGCCAAGATAACAGCCACCACTTTACCGGCCACCACTACTTGTTTATCCGTTGCGTCCGGCTTAATATAAGGCTTATATATGTTGAGCATAAACAAAGTGGAGGTGGAGTTCAGCGCGGCGTTAAAAGAGCTCAAAATAGCGCCGAAAAGCACCGCCGCAAAGAAGCCCGTCAAATAGAAAGGCAATACTTTGTTGACCAACATCGGATAGGCCATATCACCGATTTTAAGCGGATTATCCTGAAAAATATGGAAGGCCACAATCCCAGGAATGATTAAATACAACGGGCCAAACAATTTAAACACAGCCGCCAGCAGCAAGCCTTTTTGACCTTCTTTGAGGTTTTTAGCCGCCAAAGCGCGCTGGATAATGGTCTGGTTGCAGCCCCAGTAAAAGAGGTTGACCAAAATCATACCGGTAAACATCGTAAAAAAGGGCACCGGGTCGTTGGGGCCGCCGATAGCGTTAAATTTTTCCGGGTGGGCTTCTACCACCGTTTTTAAACCGCCCAGCATGTCTCCTCCGCCCACATACATCAAAGCAAATACTGGGATCATCAACCCGCCGACAATCAAGCCAATGCCGTTTAATGTATCGGCAATAGCCATAATGCGCAGGCCGCCGGCCAAGCTGTAAATCACACCTAAAACGCCAATGGCTACCACCACGATGATAATAGCCGTCATATAATCTACGTTAAAGGTGCCCATAATATCAAAAATACCACCCATACCGATGGCGCCCGAATACAGCACCGTAGGAAGCAAAATGAGCACATAGCCGGCCAAGAAAAGGAAGTTTACCATTTGCTTGGTAGCGCCGTCATAACGGTCCCCAATAAAATCAGGAATGGTCGCATAGCCTTTTTTCAAGTAGCGGGGTAAGAAGAAAAAGGCCACCACAATTAATACCAGTGAGGCCCCTAATTCATAACCGATACCTGACATATTGAACATATAGCCTTGTCCGTTCAGGCCGACCATTTGCTCTGTCGACAAGTTGGTCAGAAGCAAAGAGGCCGCAATAATCCAGCCCGTCAGACCGCGCCCGGCAAGAAAGTACCCCTCTTGGGAAGAGGTATCATTTTTGCGCGTCAGGAAATAGGATATTCCCAGCACCAACGCGGTAAAACCTACGAATGATATGATGGTTAGCAACATCCGTCCTCCGTATGAAGTAAGTTAAACATCACTACCAAATGCGCCACTGGGCACATTTGCCCTGCAAATCGGTTTTCAGCAAAGAGCAAACACAGCAAAACGGACTTGATAAAAAGAAAATTAACGGCTATACTGTCGGTATACTTTCATTGTAAAAATAAAACGACACTGCGTCAATTTTTTTTTGGAGGATTCTATGCTGGTATGGTTTTTATTTGGATTTATGTGTGCGGCGGCTGCTGTGGCGGCGGCGGCTTATTTTAAATTTGTTTCTTTGCGCAAAGCCGTTTACCGTGCCCAACGCCGGCTGGAAGTATGCCTGCGCAACCGCCGGGAACTCTTGCCTTCTTTGGCCTGGTCTTCGGCGGCGCTGCCGGAACTGGAGAGAGAATTTTCTTATGCATTAGGAAAAATGAAAGAGAAATGTGCTGAAG
The DNA here is from genome assembly GCA_944326725.1 of uncultured Elusimicrobiales bacterium. Lineage (GTDB taxonomy): Bacteria > Elusimicrobiota > Elusimicrobia > Elusimicrobiales > Elusimicrobiaceae > Avelusimicrobium. The sequence goes on from CALVFA010000029.1 coordinate 51,473, forward strand.
CCGACACCATGCAAAAACGCATTGCCTGTGAAACCGAAGTCAGCCAAAACATTAAAACGATGTTTGGCAAACTGGCAGAGCACGAAGAATTAAAAAAAGACGAATACTTTTTAAAATTACAACGCAATGTGTTGGCTGCAGAAAGCAAAATACAACTTTGCAAAAAACGCTATAACAGCGCCGTGCGCGACTTTAATACGCTGGCGGGCGTTTTCCCGCTCAACTGGATAGCGCGCACACTGGATTTTGACAAGTATGAATACTTTGATTTTGAGCCCAGTTTAGATAAAATCATACACTAAAAACCTAAAAACTCCCGCCGAAAAAGCGGGAGTTTTTATTTTAAACTGCTTTTAATTTTTACGCTCTTAATCCCAACACCCTGCAGAAAACCTATTATTTTCTCTAAAAACCCCGCTCCTTTTACAATAAAAACCCGCTTACAACAAAGCGGGTTTTTTATTAACTGGGAAAAGCAGCTAAGAAAAACGCTAAAAACCACCGTCCATGCGGCGCAAGGCCTCTATACGTTCAGACATATCAGGGTGCGTAGAAAAAAAGCCGGACAAATATAAAACCAGGCTGGATTTGCCCCTGGGATTGGCAATGCACATGGCCGCCATGGTGGGGTGATTATTTAAAACCGACACATAGCTATCTTGTCCTATTTTTTCCAGCGCACTGATTAAAGCCTGCGGCTGGCGGCAGATCAATACCGCTTCCGCATCTGCATTCAGCTCACAGGAACGCGACAGCGCCAAGCGCATCAAAGGGAGAGCAAACCACCCTATTACCCCGCACAATACCCCCAACACAAACCCCACTATCATACTGACAAAACCGCCCTTCTTCGGATTAAAAGACAACAAAAACATAGTTTCCGATAAGAAAGAAAACAGCAAAGCGCTGCTTAAACCGGCCATCATCAGGCGCACATCGCCGTTGCGCAAATGAGCTACTTCATGGGCCAATACGGCTTCTAATTCAGATTTAGAGAGCTTGTTTAGCAACCCCTGCGTAAGCACTATCCCAGCCGTATCGTCAGAAATTCCGACGGAAAACGCATTCAGGCCGCGGTCCGATATTACATACAGCTTGACCGGCTTTATCCCAGCCCCTATGCAAGCCGTACCCGCCAGGCGGTACAACTCCCGGTGTTGTTCCTCTTGCAAACGCACCGCATGGGAAGCATTAAGCGCCATAGATACAGCCAGCCGCTCCCCCCCTTTCAGCCACAACACCGCCAACAGTAGTACAAACGCCACAGCACCCAAGGCAAATTGATGGGCCTTTTTCTGCAATGTTTTCGTATCAGGAAACACAAAATGGATTTCTTGCGCATCCGCATTTGCCACGGAGTCCACCACATATTCCGCCACGGCACCACCGAAACGGGACAAATAACTTTTCTCTCCGTCTATATCCTCATACGCATACGTGTGCAGCGCATAAGCGTAAGCCACTATATACACCGCCAGCATAAGCAATACAACAAATGCCGTAAAAAGAAAGAATACTTTGCGCCGGTTGGAGGCGCGTATATCATGGGCTGTTATCATACCGCTCTGTCCATTTGTATTAAAGCGGCGATACGCTTTTCTATCGGCGGGTGAGTGGCAAACAGGCCGGAAAGAGAAGCAAACAAACTGTGTTTAGTCAACGGGTTGGCTATGCACATAGCCGCCATGCTGGCATGCTGGTCTAATACTTCCACTTGGGAATCTTCCGATATTTTACGCAAAGCCCGGGCCAGCGCCTTAGGGTTGCGCGTCATTAAAGCGGCTGACGCGTCTGCCTGATATTCTCTGGTACGGGAAACCGCCAAACGAATCAACGGAGCGATTAAAAAGCCGTATATGGCAAAAAATACGCCCAAGGCAAAAAAGAGCAAAGCCCCCTGACCGCTGTTTTTTCTGCTGCTTCGGCTGCTGGAAATCCCCATGCGAAAGCAGGCTTCCGAAAGAAAAGTAAAAAAGGAAATCCCCGCTACAGTAATAAGCATCAGTCGGATATCGCGGTTTTGAATATGGGAAAGCTCATGCGCCACCACTCCCTCCAGCTCCACCCGCTCCAGTTTTGTCACAATGCCTTTGGTCAGCGCTACGGAAGCGTGCTGCGGGTCGCGCCCGGTGGCAAAAGCATTTAATGAGCTGTCATTAATAATATACACCCGCGGCATGGGAAGACCTGAGGCGATGCAAAGGTTTTCCACCAGCCGGTAAATTTCGGGTTGGTCCTCGCGGTGTATTTCTATGGCTCCGGCCCCGCGCAGCAGCATATGATCACCGGAAAAATAAGCAATCACTATCCACAGCATAGCCGCCAGCCACACCCATGGCAAAACCTCAAGCGCAGTTTGGTTGGCCTGGGTCAAAGTAGTGTTAAAAGAAGGAGCATCTGCGCGCACATACTCTGCGTTCTGTGTATCATAACGATAAGAGGCCGAGGAAAAATGATGATACCCCAGCAAGAACACATAGGCCAACAATACAAATGTCAGCGGAAACAACAAAACAAGCAGCCATGTGCGCCGCTTGTTTTGTGCAATAAAATCGTAGGTGGTAGCCACTTAAAGCCCCTTAAAATTTAACAGCAACGGGTTTTTTGGCGGCAGCAGCTTCTTCTTCGTCCAGTTCAAAAAATTCTTGTTTTTCAAAGTGGAACCAGCTGGCCACCATATTGCTGGGGAACATTTCGGCCTTGGTGTTATAAGCCAGCACATTGCCGTTGTAAAAACGCCGCGCCGCCTGCAGTTTGTCTTCCGTATCACGCAGTTCGCGCTGCAGTTCCAAAAAGTTTTGGTTGGCTTTCAACTCCGGATAGCTCTCACTCAAAGCAAAAAGGCTTTTCAACGCGCCGGAAAGCATGTTCTCGGATTTGGCCACTTCTTTAATATCGGCATGCGCACCCATAGCCATATTACGCGCTTGAATGACTTTTTCCAGCGTACCGCTTTCATGTGCGGCATAGCCTTTCACTGTTTCTACCAAATTGGGGATTAAATCGTAGCGGCGTTTCATCTGCACTTCAATGTCACTCCACGCCTCTTTAACCCGGTTGCGAAGCGTCACAAACCCGTTGTAAGTAACAATAAAATACAACCCTATAACAACCAAAATGATAACAGCTATGCCAATTCCGCTCATTTTTTTCTCCTGTTTATTAATTTACTTCTCTAATTATGATAATTTTAACATATATTTGCAACAAGTCTTTTGTACAAAGCTCAACATATTGTACTAGAGAGTTTATTGGTCTTTCTCGTCTTTCTTCTGGTTATGGTACGATAAATATTTAGAGGTTTCAAACAGTCCGCGCGTCATTTTCTTCATATATTCATAGCGCTGCGGCTCTTCTTGGGCCAAATTGCGGTTGAAATCTTTTTCCGCGTATTTATACAGGCCGTCCTGTCCGTCGGTACCTAAAATAGTGTAATAGTATTCCCCCTGCACAAAGCCCATCGGGTGCGGGTTCTGCGCCCAGGAATAAATGAAGGCACCCGGCTCCCGGTTGGGGTTGAGCGCGTCGCGCCCAATGGTGCGGGTAAAATACGGGCGGCCCAAAATGCCCATAATGGTCGGGATAATATCTACCTGGCTGGCGGTTTCTTCTATCACCTGGGGTTCATCCACCACCGGGCCGGCTAAAATAAGCGGCACCTGGTGGTTAATCAGGTTCAGCTCCACATAACCGCGGGGCATGTTTTCAGATTCCGGGGCAGAAAGACCATGGTCGCCGAAAATAACAAAGAGCGTATTTTTATAATAGTCCGACTTTTCCGCCATACGGAAGAACTCCGCCAAAAAGTGGTCTGAGAGCTTGAGCGAGTTAAACTCCGCCACGCTGACAAAGCTGCGCTTTTTGGCTTGGGCTTCCGTCAGGGTGGTATTTGGCACAAAGCCGGCATTGTCATCGGGAATAGTGTAGGGGCGATGATAGCCTGCCGTCTGGATTACCGCAAAGAAAGGCTTGCCGGTTTCTTTTTGGTCTTTTTCCAAAATACGGTTCGCCTCGCGGAACAGGTCCAAATCGGAAATGCCCCACACGTCGTTGCGGCTTTCGTGCTCAAATTTTCCTTCTTCATACATATGCACATCGGTTAAGTTATGCTCAATCACGCCGCGTATATTGCCCCAGCTGGAGCTGCCGCCGATGAAATAATACTTCTCATAATCATCTAACGCATTAGTCGGCATATGCTGGTCCACAATCAGCGGATTGCGGGAGCTGGTTTCCACCGTGGTCACGTCCGGCAAGCCGGTCAGCGTGGCAAACACCGCACGCGCCGTGGCGGAAGTGGGCGTAAAGAAATTGGTAAACAAAATAGATTTGTCCGCCAGCTGTTTAATAAACGGGGTCGGGTCCAAATCCGGGTTGGTAAACGAGGTCTTATTCCACGCCAAAGATTCCATAAAAATGACGACTACGTTGTAATCTTTTGGCGTTTTTGAACCGGCAAACGTGCGCGTAAAATCCAAGGTTTCTTCATTGGGGTTATCCACCTGCAAAAATGCAGACACTTCCGGATAATACTTGCGCACCTGGTTTTCATCGTACTCTTTGGTACGGGCGAAGCGGTAGGTATCAAAGAGGTTCAAAGCCGGGTTTAACGTCAGGTTGCAGATAAAATTGTTGGTAGAGTGGTAGGCGTTGCTCCAGCGCAGCGGATACTGGCTGATTTGCCCAAACATCAAAGCGCCCGTCAGCAAAAGCCCGGCAAAAAACCAGCCCAAGTTGCCTTTCCAGCGGTATTTATCATCGCGCCCAAAGGCATAAGTCAACAATTTTTTGGTAAAGAAATAGCCTAGGGTCCCCCACACTAAAAGCCCCAGCACAATCCAGATAATCGGATAGGTTTCCCACAGCATTTGAGCGGAAATCAGTGCATTTTCTGCATAGCTAAACACAGAGGAATTAATGCGCATGGAAATATAGGCATAATGTCCAAAATCAGCAAAATACACCGCCATGACCAGCGCTTCAAGCAAAGCACACACCCAGCACATCACTTTTTTAATGCGGGAGGCTCTATGCCAAAACGCATACACCGTCAAATACAGCCCCAGCGGAATAGCCACCGCCCCCGCCAGGCGCATATCAAACTTAGCCCCGATATAAAAAGTGGTCCACAGCTCATGATAATGCTGCGGCGTAAGCGCACCGCGAAACACATATAAGAAAATCACACGCAGCAACCCAAACACCACCCAGTTGCTAAACATAAATAGGAAATAAGACTGTATCCAACGGGGTACGACCAATTTTTTCATACGGCCTCCAATGTAAGTGCTTAGTTATATTTTATCAAAAAGCTTTTGTACCCGGCTAGCTAATCGCCCCTGTTGGCTCTTGGCTGCCCGCCCGGGCCCCCAAGCATTCTTCTGCCATGCCACCCGCCACCGAATTTTTACACGAAACCCCGTTCAAGCTTATCCCACCAGACTCCTGCCCCAAAACCCCATTTTTGTGGCGCTTACACATATATTTGCCAGGCTCGTGTCCGTGCCCGAGCACCCCGATATATCATGAAACATATTAAAAAAAACCCGCGTCCTGGCTAAGCCAAAACGCGGGTATTACACAACAGAGAGCTTTATTTTTCCAGCGCTTCCAACATGGCCGGCACCACTTCATACAGGTCGCCCTGCACCGCGTAATGCGCCAGCTTCATGATGGGGGCCTGCGGGTCTTTGTTAATAGCAACAATCACGTCCGCGCCCGAGCACCCCGCCATATGCTGTATTTGGCCCGAAATACCGCAGGCAATATACAGCTTAGGCTTTACGGTGCGCCCGGTAAGGCCGATTTGGCGGCGGTATTCCACCCAGCCGCTGTCCACCGGTGCGCGTGAGGCAGCCACCGCGCCGCCCAGCCGTTTAGCCAACTTTTCCAGCAGGGCAAAACCTTCGGGCTTACCCAGCCCGCGCCCGCCGGCTACGATGACCTCCGCTTCAGACAAATCCAATCCTTCGCCCTCGCTTTTGATAAATTTCAAAAATTTAGCCAAAGACGTAAAATCCTGCTCATTAAACGCAAATTCCACCACCTCGCCGCTTCTGCCCGGCGTGCGTTCGGCTTTGGCATAAGACATCGGCCGCAGGGAGCACATCTCCGGGCGCGTATGGGCGCAGGTAATGGTAGCCATCAGGTTGCCGCCAAAGGTCGGGCGCGTGGCGTGCAGCTGGCCGTCCTCTTTATTAATAAGCACCTCGGTAGCGTCTGCCGTCAGGCCGGTACCGGCAAAAATAGCCGTCTTGGCGGAAAGAGAGCGGCCCATATTGGTAGCCGGCAGCAAAAACTTGTTGGGCTTATACTGCTTAATCATACCCGCCAGGGTTTTGGCATACACGTCGTCTATATAATTTTCCAGCTGCGGGGCGTCGCACACGTACACCACGTCGGCTCCGTGCTCAAACAAATCCGCCGCAAATTTTTTGACGTCTTTGCCCAAAAGCACCGCGCAGAGTTTCTCCCCCAGCGCGTCCGCCAGGCCGCACCCGGCGTTTAACAATTCATAAGCCGTAGGGCTTAGCTTGCCCCGCGACACTTCTGCCAAAATCCATACGTTTTTCCAATCTTTCATAAAATACTCTCTGTTTTAAAATCAACCGCCCGGCACCCGCCGCGCACAGTTAAATATATTTGTTCTCTTTTAACAATTCCACCAGTTTGGCGGCTTTTTCTTTGCCATTGGCGCCTTCTACTTCTACGGCGTTGCTGTCCCGCTTGGGGGCAAAAGATTTGACCACGCGGGTGGGGCAATTTTTTACGCCCAGCTTGGTTTTGTCGGCCCCGATGTCGTCGGCGGTCCATTTGACCACTTCGGCGCGTTTGGCAGCCATGCGGCCTTTTACGCTGCGCACGCGGGGGTTGCTGATTTCCTTGACCACGCTGATCACGCACGGATAAGGCAGCTGCAGCACTTCGGTGCCGTCCTCGGTCAAGCGCTCTACCGTAATGCTGTTTTCGCCCGCTTCCACCACGCGGCGCACAAAGGCGGCGTTAGGGATGCCCAGCCAGGCGGAAATCTGCGGGCCGATGTGCCCGGTGTCGCTGTCGTTGGTTTGCTTGCCGCAGATAATCAAATCCACTTTTTGCCCGGCGTTGATTTTTTCTACCCCTTTAGACAGGGCATAGCTGGTGGACCAGGTGTCCGATCCGGCAAAAGCCATATCGCCCAGCTGGTAGACTTTGTCTGCGCCGCGGGCAATACTGTCACGCAATACATTTTCCGCCGCAGGGGGCCCCATGGTGATGACCGACACCGTACCGCCTACTTGTTCTTTAAGCGTAACGGCTTCTTCCAGGGCGTATTCGTCAAAAGGGTTCATCGCGCTTTCGGCGCCGGAGCGGATTAAGCAGCCGGTAGCCGGGTCAATTTTCACATTGTCGGATTTGGGGGTTTGTTTGACGCAAGCCAAAATGTGCATACTTATTCTCCTTTGGCGGCGTATTCTTTGATTAAAGCCGCGATGATTTCATTTTTCTGGATATGGACGGTGCCTTCGTAAATCTGGGTAATTTTGGCATCGCGCATATATTTCTCCAGCGGGAAATCGCGCATATACGCCACGCCGCCGCACAGGGTGACGCATTCGTCAGCCACTTCCATAGCGGTATTGGCGCAGAACAATTTGGCCATAGCGCTGTATTTAGTCCAGCGGCCGCCTTTGATTTTTTTCAGCTCATCGTGCACGGTGGTACCGTTTTCCAGCGCGGCTTTGACCGCGGGCAAAAATTCTTCGTCCATGCGGTGCGTAATGCTGTAGACCAGCGCGCGCCCGGCCTCCGTTTTGGCGGCCAGTTCCGCCACTTTATGCGCCAGCGCCTGGAAGGTAATAATGGGCTGCCCAAACTGTTTGCGGGTGCGCAAATAAGGTATCGTTTCGTCCAGCGCGCCCTGCGCAATGCCTACCGCCTGCGCCGCCACGCCCGGGCGGGAATAGTCCAGCGTTTCCTGCACATACAGCAGGCCGCGGCCTTCGCTTCCCAAGAGGTTTTCTTTAGGGACGCGGACATTTTCAAAAATCAGTTCATACGTCGGGTTGGTGCGGATACCCATTTTTTCCTCTTTTTTGCCAAAGGAAAAACCGGGCGTGCCCTTTTCAATCACCAGCAAAGAAATACCGCGCGCGCCGCGGGCCGGATTGGTATTGACGGCTACGGTGTAAAAGTCGGCCTCTTTGCCGGTGGAAATAAAGTGTTTGGTGCCGTTGACTATGTAATAGTCGCCGTCTTTTAAAGCGGTGGTTTTCAGCGCGCTGGCGTCAGAGCCGGCTTCCGGCTCGGTCAAGGCAAAGGCCCACAGTTTTTTGCCGCTGGCCAGGTCATAGCACCAGCGCTCGCGCTGTTCTGCGGTGGCGGCTAAAAACATCGGGATAGCGCCCAAAGCCGTTGTACCCGGCGTCAGCGCCAAGCCCGCACATACGCGCGAAAGCTCTTCAAAGGCCATCGCCAGGCAGGTAATCCCCCCACCCAAACCGCCGTATTTTTCCGGCAACCACAGGCCAAACATACCGCTTTTGCGGAATTCTTCATACATCTCTTTGGAAAATTGTTCCTTGGCGTCCATTTCCGCGCGCAGGGGTTTTAGTTTTTTCTGCGCCAGTTCGCGGGTGGCGTTTAGGGTTTCCTGCTCCATTTCATTGATAGCGTAATCCATTATCTTTTCTCTCCCGTGGGATTAGTAAATTTGCGCCGGGCGCCGTATTTGCGGCGGCGGAAAAACGGCTTCTTGCCGCTGCGTTTGCGCGGCGACAGAGAGCGGTAGAGCTGCTCCTGGCGGCGTATCATAACAGGAACGGTAAATTCCCCAAAGTCCCGCCGGGCGATATTTTCTTTAAAACGCTCCCGCAGGCCGTTGTTGCGCAGCAACGCTTTTATTTTTTCCGCCAAAGCGGAAATATCATTGACTTTGACTAAAAAGCCAGTGCGGTTGTCAGACACCACTTCACTGATGCCGTCCACATCATAGCACACGGCGGGCACGCGGTGGGCCTGCGCCTCTAAAACAGACATTGGCACCCCTTCGCGCAAAGAGGTGCTGGCATACACGTCTGCCATAGCCAACAGCTCATCGGTATCTCCGCGCCAGCCCGGGAAAATGACCTGGCGGTCAATGCCCAGGTGGGTGGCTAAGTTGGTGGCGGCCTCTTTCAGCGGGCCGTCGCCGGTATAAATAAAGCAGACGTTTTTCATTTGCCCCAACACTTTATAGGCCGCCAGCACAAAGTGAATGGGGTTTTTAAGCGGTTTAAAATTGGCAATAGAGAGCACCACCCGCGCCGCCGGCGGAATTTTTAAAGCGGTTTTTTTGGAGGCCGGATTATAGTTGGGCGGCAGTTTGCGCTCAAAATCTATGCCGGCGCGGATAATCTGGCTGCGCACGCCTTTGCCAATGCCCAGGCTGGCGGCTTCGGCGGCGTTTTTCTTAGATACAAACACCAAAACATCGGTCAAAGAAGAGCAAAACTTTTCCGTCCTGACAAAGAAATTAAAATGCTTTTCCCCGTGTTCTTTGGCAAAGCCCAGTCCATGAAATGTATGCACCACTTTGGCCTTGCGCCAAAAAATGCGCGCGGCAATGCGGCCCAGCACACCGGCTTTGGGGGAGTTGGTATGGATAATATCGGGGCGGATTTTGCGCATTAACAGCCCCATTTGCACCAAAGCCAGCGCGTCGTGCAGGCAGTAGCGCGGGCGCACGTCGTGCTTTAAAGCCGGGATAAAAAAGAGGTTTTTGACTTCCCGTTTGGTTTTGCCGTCCAAACGTCCGCCGCGGCCGGCGGCCAAATAGGGCTCAAATTCCCGCTTGTCCAGGCGCTTCATGGTGGTCAGCACGCTGTTTTGCGCGCCTCCTTGGTCCAGGGCTGTAATGAAATACAAAATTTTGGTCTTAGACATCAGTGTAACTCTCCGGTTTGGGTATCAAGAATGCGGGCATTAGGGAAATAATATTTGATAATGCCCTGGTAATCGCTTCCGTCCCCGGCCAAACCTTCGGCCCCGGCCACACACAAGCCCACGCCGGTGCCGCTGTCATAACCGCGCACCAGCACGCGCTGTATATTTTTGCCTTTGTACATCGGCACAAAATCAAAAAATGTGGAACGCATGGTGCCCGCACTTAACAGGTACTCCACCTCTTGCGGCGTTTGGGCCAAATAACTGTCTTTGCTGCCCTCAAAGCGCATAGAGAGGATACGCCCCTGAGGCGAAAGTTTCTGCGGCACCAGCGCGCGCAGCTTGCCTATATCGGCGCGCGCATTGACGCGCGCGGCGATTTCGTCCCCGTCATAGAGATACACCCACTTGACGGCGGACCATTGGGTCGGGTCCTGCGGCGTGGAATACAAATCCGCCGGAGGATTGGAAAGCATATACTTAGAAAGGTTGGCAGGGGAATAGGTATAATTGGGGCGGTTTTCCGTATTGGCAACAGTATCGTAAGACACCGTACCGCAGGAAGCGTAATAGCCCAAGTCCGTATTGGACAACTCTAGCCCGCGGGAAGATTTGACCGCTTCCAACATAGCCTGTACGGTTAAATTAATGCCTTTAAATTTGAAATAAACATCATTGTCCGTAATATGGTAGGGCTGGTCGGCATTCTTTTGGGCGGCTTCCTGCAAGGCCGCGCGGAATACCACAGACAAAGCCTGCAAGGCAGCCGGCTCTTTAATGTCGCGCGCCTGAGTGGCCAGCAGCGCCGGGATTAAATCCTCCGCCGGCACTTCATTGACCAGCAACATGCCATTAGATACCGGCAGCACTAACAGCTGGCCTTTGAGCTCTTTGTCGCTAAAGTCCGCGGCAAATAAATCTTGCGCGGTGGCATTTTTGACCAGCAGGGTTTTTTCCTCTTTTACCGGACGAATGATAAAAGGCCTCCGGGCGGAAAACTCCACATGCCCGCGGCCGTCTTTAAAGTCAATACCTTTGGTTTCTTCGTTAAATTCCAGCACGCGCGTGACGTAAGAGGGCGCTTTAAGCACTTCACCCAAGCGCTCGTCCCACACGCTCATTACCCCAGAAGACATCAGCGTCACGCTTTTGAGCGCCACGGGCTGCTGCCAGCGGTCTGCATACAAAGCCATTTTGATATTTTCAGACGGCACCGAAGGCAAATCCTGCACGATAGGCTGGTCCAACCGCAGATAGAAAAGATAAGAGGCCGGGTCCGCCTGCAAATCCTCGGCAAATTTGGTCACTTTTTTGCCGGCTTTTTCGTTGGTGGGATCTAAGCTAAATAAAGTGGAATAATACTGAAAAGAGGCCGTTTTGTTTTTCTTATCTTTTTCAGACAGCTGCGCCAGCAGCTGCATAGCCGGGTAATTGTGCCCGTCGTGGCTGAGGGCCTGCTGCAAAAACACCGGGGCCAGCTTGCGCGAGTCTTTGCGCTCAGAAGCGATTTGGCCCATCATGTACGCCGCAAAAGAAATCAAATACGGATTAGAGGTATAAATATATTGGAAATCCGCGGCGGCCTGTTTTTGGTTTCCTTCAAAATAATACGCCAGCGCGGTGCCCAGTTTGGCTGAAGAGGAGTATTCAAAATCCGCCGTCAGATAAAGCATATCGGCAAAGGATTTGCGCGCCTGTTTATACTTGCCGGCGGAGAAAAGCGTCCAGCCGCGCGTAAGCTCTATAAACGGGTCTTCCGGCGCCAAGCGGGCGGCTTTATCAATATACGCCAGCGCCTGCTTGACCAGCCCGCGCTGCAAAGACATGACGGATAGCTCTAAATTGGCCTGCGCGGCTACAGCGGGGTCTTCGGCGTTTTCAAAGGCTTTGTAGGAGAAATAACATTCGTCGCTGTCCCCCCCGGCGCATTTTTCCGCCACGTCTTTTAATGCGGCGGGCAAAGAATAATCTAAAACGGTGGAATGTAAAATATTATCGCTTAGCTGCAAATCCACCCGCGCCACCAAAGAGCTTTTGGTTACGGCGCCGGCGGTATGTTCTTCGCCGGGAGCGGGGGCGGTCTGCTCGGCATACGTCACTTCGCCCACGGCCGGCGCAGAGGAAGCCACCGTAGAAACGGCGGCCGCCGTTTGGGCCGAGGCAGTTTCTCTCTCCTGCGCAGCAGCAGAAAGCGCTTGCTCTTGAGCGCACAAACCGGGCAGGCAAGCCCAAAGTAAAAAGGTAAACAGCAGGGTCTGTTTTCTCATATACAAATTATAACAAATTGTAAGCGGAAAAACCCCTGTTCAGACGCCCCCGGGCTGATCCAAAGACAAGCGCGCGGGCACCGTTTTTTGCGCTTTCCCCCCGGCGCGCCCCGTGGCGGGTGCAGGAAGCATGAGACGCGCAATCTGTTTCTCTCTGCCAAATGGGGCGGAGGCGGACAGAGAGCAAAAACCCGCCCCAAGCGGCGCAAGGGGCGGGTTTTAAATTCATCGCGGTGCCTGTGCAAGCACAGCCGCGGTTTATTTTTTGCGGCGGGCCGCGGCACGCGTTTTAGTTTTGGCTTTAGCCTTTGCTTTGAGCTGGGTGGCTACCTGAGCTAGAGCGCGGCGCACGGCGGATTTGGCGGCAGACTTGCGCGCCGGGTGGGCCGCCCGTTTAGCCGTTTTTACGCTTTGGGCCGGGCGGACCTTAGCGGAGGCGTGTTTCTGGATTGCCGCACGCACAGCGCCCTTTTTAGCCGCTGTTTTTTTAGCCGGCTTAGCGGCAGAGGCCGCTTGGGCGGCGGCTTTGGGGGCTTTGTAGCCCTCCAGCGCCAGCGGAAGCACCTCGTCCATATGTTTGACGGGGATAAGCGTCAGCTCTTTGCGCACCTTTTCGGGTAGTTCGGACACATCTTTCTCGTTGGTATGTGGGAAAAGTATGGTGTTTACTCCCTCGCGGTAAGCGGCGAGGAACTTTTCTTTAATTCCCCCCACCGGCAATACGCGCCCAGTCAGGGTAACCTCCCCGGTCATGGCCAGTTTCTTCTTAACCGGCAAGCCCAAAAGCAGGCTCACCAGCGCGGTAGTAATGGTAATACCGGCCGACGGGCCGTCTTTGGGCACAGCCCCTTCCGGGAAGTGGATATGAAAGTCCGTATGGTCAAAGTTTATCCCTTTGCCAAAGCCGCGGCTGCGCGCATAGGTCAGCGCGGCGCGGACGGATTCTTTCATCACGTTGCCCAGCATACCCGTTAAAATCAGCTGGCCTTTGCCCGGCAGTTTGGCCGCTTCTATAGAAAGCGTTTCCCCTCCCACGCTGGTCCAGGCCAGCCCGGTGGCGATGCCAATGCCGTTTTCTTCGGTAGCAAAGTTGGAATACTTCGGCACGCCCAAAAATTCATGCACGTTTTGGGCGGTGACTGCTATGGTTTTGCCGCCGTTTTCCACATACATCTTGGCGGCTTTGCGGCAGAGGCTGCCAATTTCGCGCTCTAGGTTGCGCACGCCGGCCTCGCGCACATATTCCCGCATAATTAAGGCTACCGCGTCTTTGGCAATAGTTAAAGAGCCTTCTTTGAGGCCGTGCATTTTCATCTGCTTGGGAATTAAATAATGGTCGGCTATTTCGTGCTTTTCATAGTCGGTATAGCCCGAGAAATCAATAATTTCCAAGCGGTCGCGCAAGGTGTTGGGAATGCCCGAGAGCGTGTTGGCTGTGGTGATAAACATCACTTTAGACACGTCGTAAGGCACATCTAAAAAGTGGTCCACAAAGTCTTTATTCTGCTCCGGGTCCAACAGCTCCAGCAGGGCGGCGGCGGGGTCTCCGCGCCAGTCCGACCCCATTTTGTCTATTTCGTCTAATAGGAAAACGGGGTTGGAGCTTTTGGCCTTGCTGATACCCTGTATAATGCGCCCCGGCATAGAGCCGATATAGGTGCGGCGGTGGCCGCGGATTTCGCTTTCGTCCCGCACGCCGCCTAAAGACATACGCACAAATTTGCGCCCGATAGCGCGGGCAATGGATTTAGCCAAAGAGGTCTTGCCCACGCCCGGAGGCCCTACAAAGCACAGCACCGGGCCGTGCAGACTTTTGGTCAGCTTGCTCACGGCAATATATTCCAAAATACGCTCTTTGGGTTTGTCTAGGCCAAAGTGGTCCTCGTCCAAGATTTTTTTGGCTTCGGCAATGTCCAGCACGTCCTGGGTGGTAATATTCCAGGGCATATTGACCAGCCAATCCAAATAAGTGCGCGATACCGTCGCTTCCGGAGAGAACGGCGCCATCTTTTGCAGCCGCTCCACCTCTTTGTCAGCCGCTTCTTTGGCGGCGGGAGGCAGGCCGTTTTTCTTGATTTTGGCTTTAATGGCGTCTATTTCTTTTTGGAAATCGTCTTTTTGGCTCAGTTCCTTTTGGATAGCCTTCATCTGCTCATTAAGATAATACTCTTTCTGGTTTTTCTCAATTTGAGCGCGTACTTTGGAGTGGATTTTCTCTTCCAAGCCCAAAATTTCCACTTCGCTGGTAATAAGCTTTAAAATTTTCTCCAAGCGCACTTTGATATCCGTCGCTTCCAAAATTTCCTGGCGCTGCTCCGTCTTTACTACCATATTAGAAGCAATAGTATCGGCCAGTTTGGACGGGTCCTCTATCTGGCGCAGGAAAGACACCCCCTCCACCGCAATACGGCGCGAAACGCGGGCGTAATGGTCAAATTCGTCCAGCACTTTGCGCATCAGAGCCTGCACAACGGGGCTGTTGTCCTCTTGCTCTTCCACATAATCTACGGTGGCAAACCAGGCATTGGTCATCGGGTTGAGCTCCAGCTTTTCCACCTTGGCGCGCACCAAGCCCTGCAAAAACACCTTAATAGAGCCGTCCGGCATTTTTAAAGATTGGCTAATTTGGCTCAGCACCCCAAAATGATAGATATCGCTTTCTTTGGGATCCTCTATCTCAGCCGCTTTCTGCGAAAGGGCCAGCACATATTTGCCCGGCGACTCCAGCGCCAAATCAATGGCGACGATGGACTTCTCCCGGTCCACCGACAGCGGAAGCGACATGCCCGGGAACATCACCACGTCCCGTATCGCCACCGCCGGCACCACTTTAGGCAGGGAAAGGGTTCTTTTGCTCATCTCTTCCATAGTATTCTCCATTCTCAAATCCTATCGCTTTACCCAAAGCCTCGCAAGCGCGCTTTGGGGCTAGTTTAGAAAAGTATAGCACATTCTGTTAAAATTAGCAAGTCATTTATTTGAGTGCTAACTTTGAGGCAGGCTCCATCTATTCTCTTCTTCGGGCAAGAAGCAGCTTTTTCAATTTGCATTTTTAAGATATAGGCCTTTAGGCCCAAATAAATACGGGCCAAAATTCCGCCATTTTTAGGTCCAAAGACCCTGGGTTTTGGCTCTAGAAAAACATACATTATAGATAAGAAGGAACTAAATCTTAGGAGGAAGTATGAAAGTTTATCGTTTAGCCGTATCCGTAATCAGTCTTTTTGCTTTTGCTCTGTTTGCCGCTCCGGCGGCCCATGCCGTATGTTATGCTGACAGCTCCCGTGAAGCGGGAAGCTATGTGCAGCAGACCGAACCTGACGAAGAAACCCAAAGAGAAATTTATATCTTGCAGCAGGCTTTTGCCGCCGGTTTGCAAACGGTTGATGCTCACACCTACACAGACTCTTTGACCGAACAAGACAAAGAAATTTTAAAATTGTTGGATGAAACCATTCCCGGTATCATCAATAAAATCCAAAAAAGTTCTTCTGAAATTGAAGAGGAGTTAAACAGTGCCTCCGAAACTTTGGCCCGCAAAATCATTGCCAACCAAAATCTCTATCCCGCTCCGAAAAATTGGGAAATGGCTACCAGTTTTGCTGCAATGACCGCCATGATGCATGCCATCATGACCGGCGCCATCAACGAACAGGCCGCCCAGGTTTTGATGAATGAAAGCATGAACATGCTGCAGGAAATGATGCCTGCCATGGAATAAATCTTCTTTTAACAAAAACCCCCGCGGATTTACTCCGCGGGGGTTTTATTTTATCTGTATGAATTTATTTATCACGCAGCTGCAACACCTCGTCAATGATGCCGTATGCTTTGGCTTCTTCAGCAGACAAATAATAATTACGTTCGCTGTCCTGGCGGATTTTTTCTTTGGGCTGGCCAGTATGTTTAGCTAAAATATCCAGCAGGTGCTCTTTATTGTCTTTGAGCTCTCGGGTTTCAATTTCAATATCCGTCACCTGGCCGGAAATCCCCCCGCCCCAAATAAGCGGCTGGTGAATCATAATACGCGCATGCGGCAAGGCGTAGCGGCGGCCTTTGGAACCGGCAGCCAAAAGCACTGCACCAAAGCTCATGGCCTGCCCCATACAAATGGTGGTAATAGGGGCCTTAATAAACTGCATGGTATCGTAAATAGCCAATCCGGCCGTTACCATACCGCCGGGAGAATTAATATAGAGGTTGATTTCCCGCTGGGAATCTTCCGCATCCAAATACAAGAGCTGCGCAATAATCATATTGGCGCTGGCGGTGTCCACTTCCCCTTCCCGACCGCCTACGAAAATAATACGGTCTTTAAGCAGACGGGAAAAAATATCATATCCAACGTTTTTTTCAATAATGGTGGGTATAATCATAATTTCTCCAATACATGTTTTTTTTATTATACGAAAAACCGGCTCCCCCCGCCAAACGATTGAAAGGGCCTAGAAAAAAATAGGTCCAAAATACAACTTGATGTAGGTCCGAAATTTCTTTTCTACGCCGAGGATTTATTATAAAATATACGGGTACCCTAAAAACCAACTAACCGGAGAAACAATGAACGTGAAGAAAATACTCATTGGGCTGGCCTGTGTATTAGCCGTTACGGTCGCCGCACAGCCTGCCCGGGCTCAGTTCCTGTCTTTTGCTGAACGCGAGGCGTTGCGCAACACCTTGACAGCATGGCAGGAAGCTAAAGCCGCAGAAGAGAAGCAAAAACAAAACCAGCAGAAACAGGGGCAGACTCTCTCCTCCCCCAAACAGCCGGTACCGGCAGAACAAGCTGACAGCCAAAAGTTCTACCCTTACATGGCTGGCCGCGAAATGAAGATGGTCTACTCCGCAGAATATTTGAAAGACGCGGCCTGCAAATGCTGGCAAGGTGTTTGCAAAGTGGGACGGGCCTGCGGAAGAGCTTTGCATGAAGCTGCTATTAACTCTGTTAAATATGGTCCAGGCGGGTCAGAAGGGGCCGCCATGCGTGCCGGAGAGCTTTTGGAACAAAAATTCTTTCGCTCCAGTAAAAAAAGCGTTGGAATAAACGATACCAAAGCGCAAAATAAAAACAAGCAGGATTCTCTGTCCAAAGCTTTGGAACAAGCAAATATCAAAGCCATAAAAGAATTACAAAACAAATAAGTACCTCTCGTTTAAAAGCCCCCGTTAAAACGGGGGCTTTTTCTTTCTGCAAAATATCCGCTCCTTCTGAAATTTTTCGTTTACACCACGCAATATACGGGTGTGACTCTTTCATTCAAACAAAAACGACAAAACAAGAGGGGACGTTTGACGTCCTATTTATTATTTTGTTTTGTCCCATGAGCTGCTGAAAGCACAACAAACCTGACTCTGCTTTAGACAAGCGTTTTCTCTTATCTAAATAAAGCCCCCTTAATAATTACGTAAAATCAAAAATCCCGCGTGTTTTTACGCGGGATAAAAACTACCGGCTCTCCAAAGGCAATCCCTTAGGCAAGCGCGCCTACAGACAAAATCAAGTAAAGCTTTCCAGATACGTGTGCAGTCCTTCGGCGCGGGCCTGTTTGACGCCTTCTTCGTACAAGCTTTCCGCCTCGTCTACGCGGCCCAGCGCATAAAGCACCTGGCCCAGCGCCAGCTTGGTCAGGATTTGACCGCGGATTTCGTCGGAATTGTCAAACAGTTCGCGCGCGGCCTGCAAATCCGCCAATGCCTGCGGCAGTTTGTTGCGGCGTTTTAAAATATCGGCGCGGCCCCATTTGACAAACCCCAGGTCCACCTTGTCGCCAATGCCGCTGTAAAGGGCGTCGGCCTTATTGTAGTGGCGCAGGGCTTCGTCGTATTTTCCCTGCTGGCGCAGGCCGTTGGCCATACCGCAGTTGGTATAAGCTTTGCCAAACAAATCTTCGGTTTTATTAAAAATCTTCTCCGCCAGTTTATAGTTTTTGACGCAATCGTCAATTTTGCCCGCAATGCGGCTGATGCCCGCCAGCCCGCAGTAGCCGTAGGCCAAATTGATTTCATCTCCGGCTTTTTGGGCGTATTTAACAGCCAGTTTAAACTGGGCAATGCCCTCTTCCAGCTGGCCTTGCAAGCGGTAAATGCCGCCCTTGGCCCAGCAAATAAAGCTCATGCCGGCCCAGTCTTTCTGCTGGGTGTAGGCCGCCAGCACCGCGTCCAGCAAATCCAGCGCTTCCTCCAGCCGGCCCCAGGCGCGCAGGGCCATGCCCATTTCCTGCATGGCACGCACGACGTAGTCGTCATATTCCATTTCACGGGCCATTTTTAATGCGTCCTCCGCCAGCTCATAGGCCGCAGAAGACACGCCCAACGTGCGGTAGCACGCCGCCATAGCCAGCAAAATATCCATGCGTTCTTCTGCATTGAGCGTAATTTTTAATGCCTTGGCGTAGGTTTCAATAGCCGGCTGAAAAGAGCCCAGCAAGCGGTGCGCTTCACCCAACAAAAACAGGGCGGAAGAGTCCAAATTCTTTTTATTTTTCAAAGCAGCCAGCACTTTAGAGGGTTTCTCGTCCAGCCAGGCTTGCAATGTGTCTGTATTGATTTTTTTAACAGGCATTTATTTCTCCTTGTTATAACGAAAAACCGCCTCAGCAGGCGGTTAAATTTTTAAATATTTTTTAATTTCCGCCAGCGTAGCGGCCAAATCATAGGGCTTGTCTATAAAATAGTCCGCCCCCGCCTCTTGGGCGCGGGTTTTGCTTTCGCTGTCGGTCAGCGTAGACATAATGACTACCGGGATACGCCAGGTACTTTCCCCAGTTTTAAGCATTTTGCACACTTCAAACCCGCTCAGTTTGGGCAGCATTAAATCCAAAAGCACCAGGTCCGGCTTTTCCCGCCGCACCGCCGCCACACCCTGCACGCCGTCTGCGGCCCAGACGGTTTGCACGCCTTCCAACTCCAGCGCGCCCGTCAGCGCGCCGGCTAAGGTTTTGGAGTCTTCTATTAAAACCACTTTTTTCATGACAGTTCTTCCGCCGCGTCTTTAAATTTTTTGGCTAAGCGCACATATTCGCGCGCGTTTTGCAAAACGCCGTTGATTTCATCTTCGCTCAGCTCCCGCACCACTTTGGCGGGCACGCCCATGACCAAAGAGCCTGCGGGAATGTTTTTCCCCGCCGTCACCACCGCCCCGGCGCCGATTAAGCAGTTGGGGCCTATTTCGCTCTCCAGCACGACGGCGTTCATACCGATAAGGCAATTGTCCCCTATTTTGCTGCCGTGGATAATCGCCCCGTGCCCCACGCTGACGCCTTTGCCGATAATTGCTGGGCAATTATAGTTTACATGCACGCAGGCGTTGTCTTGGATATTGCTGTTTTCCCCTACCACAATTTCGGCAATATCGCCGCGTAATACGGCCCCCGGCCAAACGGACACATCTTCCCCCACCGTTACCGCGCCACACACGACGGCAGTTTTATGGATAAATGCGCTCGGTGCGGTTTTGGGCACCAGTTCGTCAATTCTTTCCTTCATAAAAGGCCACCTCTTTTAGTTTTTTGGATTGGCGCGGCGTTTCGGAAAGCTGCAGCCCCCAGTAAATAAATATGCTGACAATTCCCGGCAAAATATAATACACCACGCGGTAAATCAGCGTGGCCATTAGGGCGGCGTCCCAATCTATACCCATTTGGGCAAAAACGGCGGTCATCGCCAGCTCCATGGCGCCCAAGCCGCCGGGCAACACGGGGATAAGTGTGGTCACCATTCCTACGGCAAACCCCGCCACCAAACTGCCTGCGGAAATATGCACGCCTACGGCGCGGAACGCAAAATACAGCACCAAAATCGTAAACAGCCAATCCGCACAGACATAGACGATAGTACGAGTCAGCTTTTTCTTTTTCTTATGGATTAAGTCTATCCCTTCGTCCAATTGGTCTACAAAATCGTCATAGCGGCCTTTGGGTATGAGCGCGCGGAACACGTGGAACAAAAATTTATTAAGCCAGCGGAATATTTTGCGCACCCATTTAGAGCGCCATTCGTTATTAAACAAAAAGGCGGTAATACACACACAGACGGCACACATTACAATAATAAGCAAAAAGTTTTTGAGAATTTGCATTGTGGTGGCTGAAGAGTTAAACAGCATCAGCACCGACCCCTGCAAAATAATAATAGCCAGTACAAAATACAAAAGTACGCTGATGACGATGCTGGCCGTCACGCACATGCCAAAAGGCACCCGCCGGCGGTTGAGCAGATGCGCGCGCAAGGCAAAACCGCTGACTCCCAGAGAAGACACCACATAGTTGACCGTCGTAGACACCAGTGCTATGCCGATGGCGGCCCCTTTGTTAATGCGCCGGCCCATAATGCGCAGCACTTCATACAGGCTCATACCCATCGCCACATAAATAAGGGCGGAGGATAAAATGGAGAGAAAAAGATATTTGGTTTTTACTTCCTGCCAGATTTTGACAATGCTGTCTTTGCCCTGATAAACCAGCAGGGCAATAATCCCCAAAGAAAGAAGAATGCCCACGGCATAGACTAGAAATTTGACGCTTTTTTTCATATTTTTTCCGTTCCCGCCGATTACGGCAGGCTAGTGGCATATACTTATACTGCGGCCCTATCCTCTGCAGCCACGCTA
Source organism: uncultured Elusimicrobiales bacterium (assembly GCA_944326725.1). GTDB lineage: Bacteria > Elusimicrobiota > Elusimicrobia > Elusimicrobiales > Elusimicrobiaceae > Avelusimicrobium. The sequence goes on from CALVFA010000029.1 coordinate 72,251, forward strand.
CCCTTTTTGCCGCCGTCTGCCAAAATTTTAGAGAAACGCACAGACAGCGCCCCGCAAACCCACGCGCATACAGACGCGCCGGAGCGGTTCTATAAATTATATAATTTATATGAACATTTTACACCAAAACCGGCCCTTTTACGCGCCGGAAAACGAAGGATTTGGATTATATGAAAAGCATTAAAGTCATCGGGGCCAAAGGGCACAATTTAAAAAACATTACCGTAGAACTGCCCAAAGACAAAATGGTGGTGGTGACGGGCCTTTCCGGCAGCGGCAAAAGCTCGCTGGCGTTTGACACCATTTACGCAGAAGGCCAGCGCCGCTATGTGGAAAGCATGTCCGCCTATGCGCGGCAATTTTTGGAACTGATGGAAAAGCCCGATGTAGAACACATCTCCGGCCTTTCCCCCGCTATTTCCATTGAACAGAGAAACCCGTCCAAAAACCCCCGCTCTACCGTAGCCACCGTGACGGAAATTTACGACTATTTGCGTCTGCTCTTTGCCCGCATAGGCAAACGCCACTGCCCGCAGTGCGGGCGGCCGGTGGAAAGCTGGTCCGTACAGGGCATTACCGCCGATATTTTAAAGAAATTTGCCGATAAAAACGTCTATCTTTTCTCCCCCATCGTGCGCGGGCGGGCCGGCACATATGAAGAACTGTTTGCCAAACTCAAAAAAGAGGGCTTTGTCAAAGTACGGGTGGACGGCACGCTGTGCGCGCTGGACACGCCGCCGGTGCTGGAACGCTACAAAAAACATACCATTGAACTGATGGCGGACGAAATTTATGTAGATGAATTTGAACGCGAACGCATTGTGGAGTCTTTGGAGCTGGCGCTCAAATACTCCAAGGGATTAGTCACTGTGCAGGAAGCGGAAGGCGGCCAACCGCAACAATTTACCTACAGCGAAAGCAATGCCTGCGCGCACTGCGGCATCGGCTTTTCAGAGCTGGAGCCGCGCCTGTTCTCTTTCAATTCCCCCTACGGCGCCTGCCCGGAATGCAACGGACTGGGCATAAAAATACAAATTGCCGAAGATTTGGTGGTGCCGGACCCGACTCTCTCCATTAACGAAGGCGCCATCGCCGCGTGGGACAACCCGGTCACCACCCGCACCCACCGCTGGAAAAGCTCCTGGAGCGGGTATTATTACGATATTTTAAAACAGGTCTGCCGCCGCGCCAAAATTAATATGAACACGCCGTGGAACAAACTGTCCAAAGCGCAGCGGGATTTGCTGCTGTACGGCTCGGGCGATGCGCATTATACGTCGGTCATTTCCGGCACGGACCAGCATTTTGAGGGCGTGATTACCAATTTAAAACGCCGCCACGACGAAAGCGAAAGCGAATTTGTCAAAGAAGAAGTTTACAACCGCTTTATGCGGGAAATTACCTGCCCCGTCTGCCAGGGCAAACGCTTAAAACCCGAAGCGCTGGCGGTGTATGTGGGCGGAAAGAACATTGCGCAAATCGGCGCGATGCAAGTGTCGGCGGCGAAAGAATTTTTTAATCAGCTGGAACTGGACGAGAAAGAAAAAATTATCGCCAAAGACGTGCTGAAAGAAATCAAGGCGCGGCTGGAATTTTTAAACAGTGTGGGGCTCTCTTACCTGACGCTGGAGCGCAAGAGCCAGACGCTATCGGGCGGGGAGTCGCAGCGCATTCACCTGGCTACACAAATCGGCTCCGGCCTGACCGGCGTGCTGTATGTGCTGGACGAGCCGACCATCGGCCTGCACTCGCGCGACAATGACCGCCTGATTGCTACCCTCAAAGAATTGCGCGACCTGGACAATACGCTCATCATCGTAGAGCACGACAAAGACACTATTTTGGCCTCTGACTGGGTGGTGGAGCTGGGCCCCGCCGCCGGGGAACACGGCGGGCAGGTGGTGGCCCAGGGGCCAACGGCGGAGTTTTTAAAAGACCCCAACTCCCTGACCGCCTCCTACTTAAACGGGCGGCGCTGTATTTTGCCGCAGGAAAAACTGCGCAAAGGCAACGGCAAATACATTGAAATTTTGGGCGCCAAACAATTTAACCTCAAAAACATTGATGTCAAAATTCCGCTGGGCAAAATGGTGTGCGTGACCGGCGTGTCCGGCAGCGGAAAGAGCACGCTGGTGCACCAAATTTTATACAAAGCGCTGGCGCAAAAATTCTACCGCGCCAAAGATGTACCCGGCGAGCACAAGGCCGTTAAAGGGCTGGAAAATATAGACAAAGTAATTATCGTGGACCAGGCCCCCATCGGCAAAACGCCGCGCTCCAACCCGGCCACCTACATTGGGCTGTTCACGCAAATACGCGAGCTGTTTGCCCAAATGCCCGAAGCCAAACGCCGCGGCTATAAGGCGGGGCGTTTTTCCTTCAATGTCAAAGGGGGCCGCTGTGAAAAATGCCAGGGCGACGGCATTTTAAAAATACAGATGCAGTTCCTGCCCGACATTTATGTGCGCTGTGAGGAATGCAACGGCAAACGCTTTAACGAGGACACTTTGCAAGTGACGTTTAAAGGCAAAAATATTGCCGACGTGCTGGATATGAGCGTATCGCAGGCGTTGGAATTTTTTGACGCTATCCCCAAAATCAAACGCTACCTGCAAACGCTTAATGATGTGGGTTTAGGCTACATTAAACTGGGCCAGGCCGCCACCACACTTTCAGGCGGGGAGGCGCAGCGCGTCAAGCTGGCAGACGAACTGTCCCGCAAGGGCACCGGCAAAACGCTCTATATTTTAGACGAGCCTACCACCGGCCTGCATTTTGCAGACATTGACAAACTGTTAAACGTCCTGCACGGGCTGGCAGACCGCGGCAATACGGTGCTGATTATTGAGCATAATTTAGACGTGATTAAAACGGCCGACTGGATTATAGATTTAGGCCCCGAAGGGGGCGACAAGGGCGGGCAAATCGTGTGTGCGGGCACCCCGCGCGAAGTAGCCGCCTGTGCCGCTTCTTACACGGGCCAATACTTAAAGCCAGAGCTGGAGCTGGCAGACGCTTTCCGCGCCGCACACGGCGCCAAACTGCCGCCGGGGCTCACGGCCCCGGCCTCAACACACGCGCAAACAACAGCCAAAGGCCGTCAATCCAAACCAGGGAAAAAAACAGACGGATACCCAAAAGAAAAAAAATACTGATAATAAATAGCAAAACCCCGGGCCCATGCCCGGGGTAATTTTTACAAAACTGCGGACTTCCGAGGAATTTGCCGTTGTCTGCGTTACATACCTATCTGCTTACAATAATCCCCTCCATCTATGTCGCTGCAGTCCACTTCTTCCTGGTCATACACATTAGCGGGACTGACACTCAGCGTAGCGATCCATTCACCGCCTTTGATACGGCCGGCATATAGGTAATCTTCTGACCAATAAACCCAATCTTTGGTTACAAAACAGGCTAGTCCTGCGGGGCAGGCGGAATCAGCCCTAGACAATACGGTCGAAGGCGGCTGAAAGGAAGAATTTTTAAAAAAATTTTCACCAGTACAATCACCTCCTTCCCCAGTTTCCAACACACACAAATACTGAGCGTCTCTCATACTACGCAACATAGACATAGCTTCGGCCGCACGCGCCCGTTCCACAGACCGCTCATACTGAGGCAAGGCAATGGCAGACAAAATACCAATAATCAGTACCACTACCAACAGTTCTATGAGAGTAAATCCCTTTGTCTTTTTTAACTGAGAACTTTTCAAATCCATTTTCCGCTCTCCTTACTATAATCTATTTATATTTTAATATGCATTCTCAAAATAAACAACTAAATTCTATAATCTATCTATGAAAGACAAAATCCACAAAACCAATGCCGCCCGCCAGCTAGACGATTTGCACATTGCCTATGAACTGGTAGCTTATGACGTAGACGAAGCGGACCTCTCCGCCGTACATGTGGCACAGTCCGTCGGAGAAAACATAGAGCAGGTATATAAAACCCTGGTGCTGAAAGGAGATAAAACAGGCTTCTTTGTCTGTGTAATACCCGGCGCGGCAGAGCTGGATTTAAAAACCGCCGCACGAGTAAGCGGCAACAAAAGCTGTGAAATGCTGCACGTCAAAGATTTAATGCCCGTTACCGGCTACATACGCGGCGGGTGCAGCCCGCTGGGCATGAAGAAAGAGTTTCCCACTTAT
>CALVFA010000030.1 GCA_944326725.1 uncultured Elusimicrobiales bacterium
CTGGTCAGCCGGTTTTTTGAGGAGCAGGGACTTAAAATTTTTATTACGCCGCCGGATAAGCTGGTGGCTACGCGGGATTTGCAGTTTATTTTCGTCAACCGCCGCCCGGTGGACAGCAAAACAGTACAGCAGGCCGTGTACAAGGCCTTTCAAAACGTCCGCCCCAAAGACCGCCACCCGGCTTTTATCATTTATATGGAGCTGGACCCGGCCTCTTTTGACGTCAACATTCACCCACAGAAGCGCGATATCCGTTTTGCTGATGAGCACGCCATGTTTAGCGCCATTATGAAAGCGGTGTCCGATACAGTGTTTGGCTCGGCTACGCCGGTGCAAATGAAAGTGTCTCTCTCCGCTGCCCGCCAGCCGGAGGCGGCGGCTGCGTCGCCAATTGCCGTGCCGCTGCCGGAAATGTCGCCGGCAGCTTCTGCCGGGCTGTTTGAAACCGTGCCCGGTGAAATACGCGGTTTGGATACTTCTGCGGCAGAAAAGATTTGTGCGCCAAAGGTTTTTACCGCGCGTGAAACAGAGGACCCGGTGGAATACCGCGCCGTCAGTGCGGAATTTACTTCTTCCGTTTCCAATCCGTCTGCTCCAGCGGACTCTGCGGCGCCTTCTTGCGCTTCGGACGCTGAGCCGGGTGCTCCCGCCTGGTGGCACGGGCCATACCATTATTTAGGCCAGCTGGAAAAAACCTATTTGCTGTTTGAAAACCCGGACGGGCTGATTTTAATTGACCAGCACGCCGCCCAGGAGCGGGTGCTTTTTGAGCATTATTTAAACGCTTTTGAAAAACGGGCCGTAGCGGTGCAGGAACTCATTTTTCCCATTCACGTGGATTTAACCCCCAGTAACGCAGAAAGCCTGATGAGCTGGGCCCCGTGGCTCAAAGAAGCCGGATTTGATTTGACGCGTTTTTCCCCGCGTACGGTGTTGGTAAACACCATGCCGTCCATGCTGCGTTTTAAAGAGGATGATATGAAAGCCTTTGTTACTTCTCTTTCGCAGATTGTGGGCGACCCGGACAAATCCAGCGACCGGCTGAAACGCAAAATGGTGGCCCTGCTGGCCTGCAAAAAAGCCATTAAAGCGCACGACCAAATTTCCGCCGCGGAAGCTGAGGCGCTTTTGGAAAATATGAAAAAATGCCAGGACGGCATGCACTGCCCGCACGGGCGGCCTTGCGTGGCGGTGCTGTCCACCAAAGACATTGCCAAATTGTTTGGGCGCTAAGGCAAAAGCAAGTATGAAAATTTCCAAAATTCATGCCGTATTTTTCAGCCCCGCCGGAGGAACGCTGAAGGTGTTAAACGCGTTTCTTTCTGCTCTGCCGCTTCCGGCCGAAAAAATAGACATTACCCCTTTTTCCTCTTCCGTACAAAGCCGCACGTTTGGCGCAGAGGAGTTAGTCGTTTTTGCCGCCCCGGTATATGCCGGGCGTATCGTGCCGCTGGCTATACAGCGTTTTGCCGCTCTGCACGGCAACCATACGCCGGCGGTGTGTTTGGCGGTGTATGGCAACCGCGCCTATGAGGACGCCTTGCTGGAGCTGGCGGATTTAGCCAAACAAAACGCCTTTGTCCCTTTTGCCGCGGCGGCGGCGCTGGCACAGCATAGCATTATGCGCCGTGTAGCGGCCGGCCGCCCGGATAAAGACGATGAGGCCCAACTCGTGGATTTCGCTAAGCAGGTTTGGCGCAAATTGGCCCAAGCCCAAAGTGCGGCTGTTCTCTCTGTCCCGGCGGTGCCGGGTAAGCGCCCGTATAAAGATTTTAAGGCGGTGGGGTTTGTGCCGGAGGCTTCTGCGGCCTGCACCCGCTGCGGGCGCTGCGCCGCTCATTGCCCCAGCGGAGCTATAGACCCCTCCAGCCCGGACCAAACAGATAAAGCGCGTTGTATTTTTTGTATGGGCTGTGTGTCCGTCTGCCCCGTTCGGGCGCGCAACGCCAATAAAGCGCTTTTGTGGGCGGCGGAAAAAGCATTTGCCTTTAAATACGGCGCCCGCCAAGAGCCGGAATTTTTCCTATAAAATATATCTGCTGTTTCATGCTTACACCCGCTTTTGCGCCTCAAAGCCGCAGGCAGCCTACGCCTGGAATGGGCGGCGGGTAGTGGGTGCTTTCCAAAGCGAAGTTATGGGCAGAACTGTTGGCTGATAAATAGACAGGGCTTGACCTTTGGCGTGGCTCTTTTTCAGGCGCCGCCGGGGTGGTTGGCTGGGAGAGATAGAAGGCCTTGACTCGTTTTTTTTTTTTATACATTTTGCGTATGAGCAAAATGTATCAAAAAACTATTCTCGTCTTTAAAAACCCGGCTAAAGGCAAATTTAGCGGTTTTACGCTGATAGAGCTTTTAGTTGTTGTGCTGATTATCGGCATACTGGCGGCTATTGCCGTGCCTAAATACCAAAAGGCTGTTTTGAAAGCCAAAATGAGCGAGCCGCAACAGTTGATAGCTCATATTTTGTCGGCGGAGCAACGCTATTTTATGGCCAACGGTACTTATACTCGTTGTTTAAATGACCTGGATATTAGTTTGTCTGGTTTTGAGACGATAGAAAACGTAGACGGCTGCATTTGGAAAGTAGCCAAGGGTCCCGCTGGGCAGGAAGGCCGCACAGATAACCGCCTGATATTGTATATTTCTGAATCAACCCAATATAGCACCTGGACAATTTATGCCTGGTATGGAAAATATCTGTACAGCGGTTACGGCGGGTTTGGCGCTCAAGTCAGCACCCGCAATCCAATGTCTGATTACAACAAGCCTTTAAGTTGTGTGGAGTATGCCTGCTATGCGGTGGAGGAAGGCAGCTTCTGCCCGCAGGTAATGGGCTGGAAAAACCCGTCTTGGACTTCCGCCTGTGCCCGCTTTTACAGTATGTAGTTGTTTTGGCAAAAAGCAAAAGGACGGCGCGGACACTATCCGCGCCGTTTTTGTCTGTATTGGCTCTTCACAGCGGGGACAAAATAAGGTATCCTGTATTATATATTCTCTATTGGAGGGATTATGTCTGATACGCCCGTGTTGGAGCGCATTTTATTTTCGCAGGAACAGCTGGCCCAAAGAGTGTCTGAAATGGGCCGTGAAATTTCCGCCGATTATAAAGGCAAAGAGCCGTTGTTTGTGGGTATTTTGCGCGGCTGCATTATGTTTTACTCAGACCTGCTGCGCGCGGTAAGCATAGACTGCAAAATGGATTTTATGTGTCTCTCTTCCTACTGCGGCACCAGCTCCACCGGCGAAGTGCGCACTATGCTGGATTTACGCGAGAGCATTAAAGGCCGCCACGTGATTATTGTAGAAGATATCGTGGATACGGGGCTCACGCTGGACTATCTGATGCAAAACCTCAAAAACCGCGGTGCCGCCAGCATAGAAATTTGCTGCTTGCTGGATAAACCCGCCAACCGCAAGGCGGAAGTGCACCCCAAATATATCGGTTTTACCATAGAGAATGAATTTGTAATAGGGTATGGGTTGGACTATAACGAACTATACCGCAACCTGCCCTATATCGGGGTATTTAAAAAATAATGACGAACAAAAATAATAATAACAAACGCCGTATTGTTTCTATTCCTCAAATTTTAGTTTGGGTGGCTATTTTTGCCGTGGCGGTTTTTTTGTTTAACCGCCCCGGCACACAGACGCAAACGCTGGACTATTCTGAGTTTAAGCAAAAAGTGGCGCAGGGCCAAGTGTCCGATGTGACGGTGGGCACGGGGCTGATTAGCGGTACGTTTAAAGACGCTGACGGCAAAGCAATTAATTTTAAAACCGTGCGCATGGAAGACCCGGACCTAGTGAAAGAGCTTTCCGCCAAAGACGTGCGCTATAAAGCACAGGCCGATAATTCCTGGGTCAGCAACATTCTGTTTAATGTGTTGTGGATTTTGCTTTTAATCGGGCTTTGGTGGTTTGTGTTTATCCGCCCGCAGCGCGGCGACGGCAAAAGCGCAATGAACTTTGCGCGCAGCCGCGCCAAAATGCAGGACCCTTCCAAACAAACCATTACGTTTAAAGACGTAGCCGGTGTGGAAGAAGCCAAAGAAGAACTGCAGGATATCATTAAATTTCTTAAAAATCCGAAACGTTTCCAAAAGCTCGGCGGCAAGCTGCCCAAAGGCGTGTTGCTTTACGGCGCGCCCGGCACGGGCAAAACCTTGCTGGCAAAAGCAGTAGCCGGGGAAGCGGGCGTGGCGTTTTTCAGCGCGTCGGCTTCGGAATTTGTGGAAATGTTTGTAGGCGTGGGCGCTGCGCGCGTGCGTGATTTGTTTGAGCAGGCCAAGAAAAATTCCCCCGCTATTATTTTTATTGACGAGTTGGACGCAGTAGGCCGCCGGCGTTTTGCCGGTATCGGCGGCGGACACGACGAGCGCGAACAAACGCTTAACCAGCTGCTTATTGAGCTGGACGGCTTTGAAAGCAAACAGGGCATTATCCTGATGGCCTCTACCAACCGCCCCGACGTGTTGGACCCGGCTTTAATCCGCCCGGGCCGTTTTGACCGCCATGTGTCCGTGCCGGCGCCGGATTTAAAAGGCCGCGAAGAAATTTTAAAAGTGCACGCCAAAAAAGTCAAACTGGCCCCGGAAGTGAATTTGCATACGGTAGCCAAAGGTACGCCCGGTTTTGTGGGGGCGGACTTGGCAAATGTGGTCAATGAAGCGGCTATTTTGGCGGCCCGCGCTGACAAAGACGCCGTAGATAACACCGATATGTCAGAAGCAGTGGAACGCGTGATTGCCGGCCCGCAGAAAAAGAGCCGCATTATCTCTGAAAAAGAAAAGAAAATCATTGCCGCACACGAAGTGGGCCACACCGTAGTAGCGCGCTTGACCAATCATTCCGACCCGGTGCATAAAGTCACCATTATTCCGCGCGGACAGGCGCTGGGATATACGCTGCAGCTGCCGCTGGAAGATAAATTCTTAACCAGCAAGTCGGAAATTTTGGATAAAATTTGCATTCTGCTGGCCGGCCGCGCCGCCGAAGAAATTGTGTTTGGCGAGATTACGTCCGGCGCCAGCGACGATTTAAACAAAGCCACCGCCTATACGCGCAAGATGATTATGGAGCTGGGTATGAGCGAAAAAATCGGCCCCATTGCCTTGCCGGGCGGAGAAGACGGGGAAGTGTTCTTGGGGCGTGATTTGTCCCGCCACCGCCAGTATTCCGAACAGTTGGCCCAGCGTATTGACGCGGAAATTTCTGACACCTTGCAGACCTCGTATGCGCGGGCCAAAGAAATTATCCAGTCCCGCCGCGCCCAGTTTGATGAGCTGGTGGCCCGTTTGTTGGAAAAAGAAGTGGTGGAAGCGCCTGAGATTGATGAAATTTTGGGCTTGACTCCCCAAAAGAAAGAAGAGGCGTCTGCAGAGCCCGCTCCGAAAGAGCAAAATCCGGCTCCGCAGCCTCAGCTGGACGCTGAGCCTCAGCAGGCTGAATTGTTTTAATACGTGTTGCCCTGCGGCTTGTGGTTAAGCGGCGGGGCAAATAGTTTTTGCGGTCCAGCCGTTGCCGCATTGGACACGGCGCAAGGCCTGCAAAACAAAAAAGCAAACCGCTTAAGAGCGGTTGATTTTACCGCGCTTTTTTGGCGCAAAAGAAGGGAAAGTATGGGAAAGTATTTTGGTACAGACGGCGTACGCGCCGTGGCGGGGCAGTTTCCGCTGACGGAAGAGTTTATTAAAAAGTTAGGTTACTGCGCCCTCAAAGAGCTGGCCCCTTATGCCGGCAAAGAACATCTAAAAAACCAGGTCATTATCGCGCGTGATACGCGCCTGTCCGGCCCGGCTATTTTAAAAAGTTTATCTGAAGGTATCCGCGCCGCCGGCGCCGATGTGCTGGATATGGGGGTGTCGCCCACGCCGTCCGTAGCAGACGCCGTCAAACAGACGGGCTCTCTGTGCGGGGTGGTTATTTCCGCCAGCCACAATCCGCCGGAGTTTAACGGCATTAAATTTTTCTCTTCCCGCGGTACCAAATTGCCCGAAGAGCTGGAAGATAAAATAGAGCGCGCCATAGAAAACACGCCCGCTGTGCCCGCTCCCACGGGGGCTTACCGCTCCGCTCCGGAGTTAGTGGAAGGGTATAAGAAATTTTTAATGTCTACGGTAGACGCTTCTTTGCTCAAAGGGACCAAAGTAGTCTTAGACTGCGCCAACGGGGCTTCCTATGAAATTGCCCCGGCGGTGTTTCGCGCTTTAGGCATGGAAGTGACCGTCATGGCAGACGCCAATGACGGCGCTGTTATTAATGCCGGCGTGGGGGCTTTGCATACCGAAAAAATGCAGGAGCTTACCCGCCAGAGCGGCGCCTATGCGGGCTTTAGCTTTGACGGCGACGCCGACCGCGTAATTGCCTCTGATGAAAAAGGCCGTCAGCTGGACGGAGAATATATTATTGCCGCTTCGGCTTTGGCCTTAAAAGAGCAGGGGCGCTTGCCCGCCAATAAAGCCGTGATGACCGTAATGGCCAACTTGGGCTGTATTAACTATTTAAAAGACGCCGGAGTGTCTGTAGAGCTGACGCCAGTGGGCGATAAATATGTGGCCCAAAGCCTGGAAAAAGAAGGGCTGGCCGTTGGGGGGGAAACCTCAGGCCATATCATTTTCCCGTATTATTCCAACACGGGCGATGGCATTTTATCGGCCCTGCAGTTTTTGCAATTTGCCAAAAAATCCGGCTTGCCCATGAGCACTTTTGCCGCTAAATGGGATAAATACCCCTGCGAGCTGCGGGCTTTAAAAGTCACACAAAAGCCGGCGCTGGACACACTGCCCGGGTTTTTGGAAGGCATACAAACGCTGGAAAATAAACTCGGCGGCAAAGGCCGCGTGTTCGTGCGCTACAGCGGTACAGAGCCCAAACTGCGTATTTTAGTGGAAGGGGCTGACGCCGCGCTGGTGACGCAAACGGCGGAAGCGGCTGAAGCGCTGTACCGCTCCAAAACGGAGGCGAAAAAATGACTTTGAAACTGGGTGTTAATATAGACCATATAGCCACGTTGCGCCAAGCGCGCCGGGCCACCTACCCGGACCCGCTGCTGGCGGCGGAGCTTTGCCTGTGCGTGGGGGCGGATTACATCGTAATTCACGTGCGCAATGATGAGCGGCATATGAGTGAAAAAGATTTGGCCCGCTTGTGCAAAGTGTATCGCAAATATATTCATTTGGAGTGCAATAGCTCTGAAAAAATGCAGAAAATGGCTTTAAAGTACAAACCTTTTTCTGTGTGCATTGTACCGGAACTGCCGGGGGAAATTACCACCACCGGCGGACTGAAATTTACGCCTAAAAATTTTGACCGTATCCGCCAAATGACGGAAGCGCTGCAAAAGAAAGGCATTTTGGTCAGTCTGTTTATTGACCCTAATGCCGACTCTGTGCGCGCCGCCGCCAAATGCGGAGCCGACATTGTGGAGCTTTGCACGCGCGACTATAGCGAAGCCACCACCAAAAAACAACAGGCAAAATTGCTTCGGGAGTTGGCGCTGGCGTCTTTACTAGCTAAAGAACTGGGCCTTGAAGTGCACGCCGGGCACGGGTTGGACTATGAAAATGTACTGCCGGTGGCGGATTTGTGCGGCGTCAGCTGTATGAATATTGGTTTTTCCATTATTTCCCGTGCGGCGCTTGCGGGCCTGCCTAATGCTGTTTGTGCGATGAAGGAGTTGTTATAGTATGTGCGGAATTATTGGATATATCGGTAAAAAAAATAGCGTTCCTTTTTTAATTGAAGGGCTGAAAAAACTGGAATACCGCGGATATGATTCCGCCGGCATTGCGGTAGCGCAAGAAGGCAAAATTTGCCGCGTGCGTTCGGTGGGCAAAGTAGCGGAGCTGGAAAAAGCGGCTTTGTTGGCGGACCCCAAAGGCAGCTGCGGCATAGGCCATACCCGCTGGGCCACACATGGCAAACCCAGTGAAGAAAACTCCCACCCACATACCGATTGCACCGGCGAAGTGGTGGTGGTGCATAACGGAATTATTGAAAACTATTTGCCGCTTAAAGAAAAACTACAAGCTTTGGGGCATAAATTTCAAAGTGAAACCGATACAGAAGTCATCGCCCATTTAATTGAAGAAAATTTAAAACGTGTTTCTGCCGCGGACGATGAACAGCGTTTATTTCTTGCCGTGATGAAAACCAGCGATGAACTGCAAGGTGCCTTTGCCTACGGGGTGTTGTGGGCCAAAACGCCGGGGCAGATTATCGGCGTAAAAAATCAAAGCCCGCTGACAGTAGGTCTGGGAGAAAATGAAAACTTCTTAGCTTCTGACGTCCCTGCTTTTTTAAAATACACTAATAAAGTATTGTTCTTAGAGGACGGGCAAACCGTGGTGCTTACGGAAAAATCCGCCAAAGTGTATGGCGTAGATGGACAAGAAATTAAAGCAAAACCCGTCAAAATTTCCTGGGACCAAAAAACCGCCGAAAAAGGCGGCTACGACCACTTTATGCTCAAGGAAATCTACGACCAGCCCCAAGCCCTGGAAGATACTTTGCGCACCGCCAAGGCGGATTTTGTGCGTATTTTGGGACTGAAAACGGAAGATTTGCGCCGTATTAAAAATGTGTATTTGGTGGCCTGCGGTACGGCTTATCACGCGGCACTGATTGGAAAGTATTATTTGGAAAATTTTGCCGGGGTGACCGCTTCGGTGGATTTGGCCAGCGA
>CALVFA010000031.1 GCA_944326725.1 uncultured Elusimicrobiales bacterium
TGCAGTTTAAAGCGGAAAACCAACAAAAAAGAAACGGCAAAGAATAAGAGGCTGCTCCAGTCTGCAAAATTCTCTTTATTTACCAGTACCAACGCAGCCGCCGCAATTAAACCGATAATCGCCAGCCGAAGCCCCTTAAACACCGCCCCGACGGAAGGATTATCCCGGTGGCGCAGGAAATAGCGCGTAAGCAAAATCATAATAATAAAAGACGGCAGGCACACCGCCAGCGTAGCCAGCGCCGCCCCCCACGCGCTGCCGCTGGCGGCATAGCCGGTATAAGTAGCCATATTAATCCCCACCGGGCCGGGTGTCATTTGGCTGACGGCTACGATATCGGTAAATTCCGCCGTACCCAGCCAGCCGTGTTTAAAAACGACCTCGTTTTGGATAAACGAAATCATCGGGTACCCACCGCCAAAATTAAAAAGGCCGATTTTAAAAAATGTTTTAAAAATTTGCCAATAAATCATCTTGCTTTCTCCCGGCAGAACAGCCAGCCGCCCAACCCCGCCAACAGCACGATATACACCGGCGAGCATTTGCCCACCCACACCGCTAAAGCGCACAAGATAGGGAACCACGCATTTTTCCAAGTTACCCCCGCCGCACGCGCCAACGTAAATACCGGCACCGCAATCAACGCCACCACAGCGGGGCGTATTCCCTTAAAGATACGCTCTACCAAAGGATATTGGCGGAAATTATGCAAAAATAAAGCAATCAATAATATGATGACAAAAGAAGGCAACGCCGCCCCCAGCGTGCACACTATGGCACCCGGTAGCCGGCGCAATTTGTACCCTACAAACACCGCCATATTCACCGCCAAAATGCCGGGGGATGACTGGGCCAGTGCCGTCAAATCTAAAAACTCTTTCTTGTCTATCCAATGTCTTTTGTCCACAATTTCAGCCTCTATCAGCGGCAGCATGGCATACCCGCCGCCCAAAGTAAATAGGCCTATTTTAAAGAAAATGGAAAAAAGAGAAAGGTAATAGCGCATAATTATATTGTAACAATTTGTACTTTTCTTCTGTTTTGCTTCTCTTTGGCACATTAGCGTTTCTTTACTTACTTTGTTTAAAATGATTTAAATGTATAATAATAGAAGCTTTTATTATATGAGAGAGCCTTTATGAAAAAATTTTTCGTTTTTTCTTTATTTATAATTATTGTGTTTTTATTAGCCTTCTTATGGCCAAAAAAGGAAAGCACCCAAGTCGCTGTTTCAACAAAACCGACTGCTTCCTCCTCTCAAAAAACGGCCGCTACAACCCAAGGAGCTACGCCTAAGCAAACAAAGCCCGCTGATTCCTCGTCTTTAAGTGCATTAAAGGCTGCTTTGAATAGCTCTTATCAGGGGCAGATGCAAATGACCAAAAATGGCAATATCACGTCTTTTGACACGGTGGATAAAAACCAACAGCTTGCCTTGCGCATTATTATGACCAACAAAGACAAAGACGTAACTGATTGGTTAAAAGGACATCTGGGAGATTATGACCCTATTTATCTGTATGCTATGGCATACCGTATGGCCAACTTACAGGCTCCGGCCGAAGAATTTTTCTTTTGGGCAAGTGCCGGTCATCTGCGCGCCACAGCTGACCAGGCCTTATGCAAAGACCCATATGTAGGACAATATTTAAGCATATTGCAGATGGACCTCCTACAACCCGGCATACAACTCTACGCTCAAAATTCAGAAGCACAGAATTTTTTGGCAAACAAGGATTTATTAGTACAAACTATGAAAAAAGCTATTTCTTGGGATATACAACACCCGCAGACAAATTCGCCGGATTGGTTCTGCAAAAGCGGACACGCAGTAACAACGACCGATACTTATCCACAAAATGAATGGCACGACAGAAGAATAGCCCTTAAGAAACAACAAGCCGAGTCCTTGTACCAATAACAAAACCCCGGGCAAAACCCGGGGTTTTATCTGCTTCAAAACATATAGGCAACAGTACTGCAAAACCGCTTATTTGCTTATCTTACCTTCTGCCTTCAAATAAGACACAATGCCTTTTCCTATTCCCTCGCCCATTCGTTTTTGGGCGGCCTTATTGTTAAGGCGGGCGCGGTCTTTGGCGCTGCTGATATAGCCCATTTCCACCAGCACGGCAGGAGCTTTCACCCCGCGCAGTACATAAAAGTTAGCCTGGCGGATTGCATTGTTTTGGCGCACGGCAATGCCGATGCCCGGCTCTTTATACACATAGTTGCGTATATGACCGGCCAGCTTGGAACTTTCGTTCATAAACTCGTTTTTTGCCATAGATTCCAAAAGCATATCCACAAAACTGTAATGGGCTTCTTCGTATTGCAAAGCTTCGTTTTCAAAGGCGGCTACTTCGGCGGCTTCGGCGTCGGTGGCCTTGTCGGAGCGGAAATATACTTCAAAGCCGTTGGCGGCAGCGCGTTTGGCGGCGTTGGTATGCACGGAAATAAACAAATCCGCTTTGTATTCATTAGCCATTTTGCTGCGGCCGGCCAACGTAACAAACGTGTCGTCATCGCGTGTCAGCTTGACGTCAAAACCCTGTTTTTTAAGGTAATTGTACAAATGTTTAGAGACGGTCAGGTTCAGGGCTTTTTCCTGGGAACTTCCACGGCGGGTGGCGCCGGGGTCTTTGCCGCCGTGGCCGGGGTCAATAACAATGCGCAGCTTGCGCTTTTCTTTAAGTACCGGCTCGCCGGATTTTAGAACCGGCTGAGGGGCCGGGCGCATGACCGGTGTGCTGACTTCTTCTTCATCAGCAAAAACGGAGGGACCGTCTGACAAGTCTGATTCTTCCGCTTCTTCCTCCCGCGCCGCCGAAACGGCAGACACGGCCGGCAAACTGCTGCCAACAGAAAACACCAGCTCTCCGTTTTCTTCCGTCAGACGCCAATTTTGGGCATTTTTCCCCAAAATCACTTTCAGCAGTACGTCCTTGCCACGCTGATTAATGGAAAAAGAGCGGACGAAATCGTCTTTTAGCCGCACACTGGCATTGCGCTTAAGCACCGCTCCAGGGAAAATGGCCTCTACAGTATGTTTGTTTTTTTGCTCCGTAGTAAAAGAGAGGTTCCCTTTGCGGAAGAAACGCAGGCGGTCATAGCTTTTTTGTTGCTCTTTATCAGTAAAAGCCAGGTTGTAGTTTTTTTCTACCACCAAGGCGCCCTTTTCAAAGGTAATTTGGCGGTCCAGCGCTTTTTGCACCTGTGGCAGCATAAAAAACTGCACCGGCACATAAATTCTGCTGCCGGAAGCGATAACTTCAGAAGGGAGCTTGACAGTTTGGGCATTGATAATCGCTTCGCTTAAAGGAGCGCTTAAAATGGCATACATGCCCGGAAAAGCCACTTTAATCTGTTTGGCCGCGGCATACAGCTCCACACTGCCGCCCAGTTTTTTGGCAGTGGCGCGGGCGTCGAGCAACGTCACGCCGCCGGCCTGCATAGAGGAGACGGAGCCTTTGTCTTTACCTAAAATATAAATATCCGTCTTGCCCTGCGCATGCGCCAAACCAGCGGGCAATAACAAAGAGACTAACAAAGAAAATAGGGCTTTCTTCATAAACACAGCAAATACATGCCGCGCAGGGCCCGGCCCTGCGCCCAGGCTTTACTCCAAGACAATCTTATAATCTTCCCACGCCAACTGCGGGTCAGCCTGTATTTTAAGGGAGCGGTGAATATTTTCTTCAATATCGCTCTGCTTTTGCTTAATGGCTTCCGCCAGCACCGGGTGCAAAACAACGCGCAAATTGCCGCCCGGGCGGCCGCTGGTCAAATCATAAATCTCACGCTGTATTTTAATGCGCATACTCTCAGCAGACAGCACCCGGCCCGAACCGTGGCACTGCGGGCACTCTTCGCTGATAAAGCTGCCTGTGCTTTCGCGTTTGCGCTCGCGCGTCATTTCCACCAGACCCAAGCGGGTAATGGGCAAAATGCGGATTTTGGCCCGGTCCCCATGCACGGCATTAGCCAAAGCTTCCACCACGCGGTGGCGGCTGGAGGCTTTGCGCATATCAATAAAGTCAATGACGATAATCCCGCCGATATTGCGCAGACGCAGCTGGTGCGCAATTTCCTGCGCGGCTTCAATATTGGTCTGCGTGACAGTTTCTTCCTGGGATTTATTGCCGGTAAATTTGCCGGTGTTTACGTCAATGGCGCACAAAGATTCCGCTTCCTGGATAATAATACTTCCCCCGTTGGGAAGCGGCAATTTTGTCTTGCGCAAATTGTCAATTTCCGGCTCAATGCCGTAGGCCTCAAAAATTGGAGTTTTGCCTTTGTAGAGCTTCACGCGGTCCGCCAGCTCCGGCGAGTTTTTCTTTACAAAATCCAGCACGCGCTCATAATCTTTTTTGTTATCCAGCAAATACACTTCCGCATTTTCAGACAGCACATCCCGCGCCACCTGCAGCACTGCGTCCATATCTTCATGCAATAAAGCCGGCGCCGGCAAGGTGTCAAATTTTTTCAAAATGGTCTGCCATTGGCGGTAGAGGTATTTTACTTCGCGCTCCAGTTCATCTTTCGTGGCTTCTTCGGCTTCGGTGCGCACAATACAGCCCATGCCGTTTAAATGCTTCTCCGCCAGCTCCTGCATAATTTCGTTTAGTTTGTGGCGCGCTTCGCTGTCTTCAATGTTTTTAGAAACGCCCACAAAACTTTGGTGCGGCGTAAGCACCAAATAGCGGCCCGGCAGGGTTACATCCATGGTCACTTTCATGCCTTTGGTGCTGATGGCGTTTTTAACCACCTGCACCATAATCTGCTGACCCTTTTTGAGCACTTTTTCAATATTCTTGCGGTCTGCACCCAGAATATCTGAAATGTACAGATACGCATTTTTTTCATAACCGATATTGGCAAACGCGCTGGAAATGCCCGGCAGTACGTTCTCCACCGTCGCTTTATAAATATTGCCCACGATGTTGAGCGACCCGCGCCGCTCCCACATCAGCTCATTAATACGCTCATTTTCCAAAATGGCAATGCGCGTTTCCTCAAAAGAGGTATTTACAATTACCTCTACTTTAGGTGCTTCTTCAGAAATTTTACTCATAAAACAAATCCTCTTAGGCTATATGGCGTGCAGCTCTTGGGCTGCGTCACGCCAGTACAGCGCTTCCCGTATAAATTTTAAACGCTCTATTGCAAACTCCGCTTCCGCCGGCACCGCTATACCCAGCCAGGCCGCTATCACATATTCGGGCTTAGCCGTTTTATCGGCGCATTTTTGCAAAAGCAGTTCTAACCTGTCCGGGCGCGGCTGTGTCACAGACACCACAAACGGTCTCACATCGTGCTGCACCGTCATGCCGTTTGGCGCGCTTACGGTCACGTAAATATGTTTACCCTTAAAAAACACTTCCGCCGGCTGTTGGGGGCGGTAAACGGAAAAATCCCCCTCCACACCGTAGCGGCACACTTGCGCCAGGTTGCTCACGCTGGGCAAAGCATACGGCACGCGTTGCACGCGTATAATATGCAACCCTTGCGGCGCAGCCCGCGTTAAAGCGGCCTGCACGTCCGCCTCTTTGGCAGGGGCGGATAAATAAATATCAGCATACTCGCCCAAGCTGTATTGCCCATATCCCAACACCGGGCCATACGCCAGCCGGGGCCAATTTTTGTTCACTTTTGCGGGCTCAAAAGACAATTTACTGCCCAGCACCGCCTGGCGCAGGGCCGCAAAAATACGTTTGTGGTCCCACGGCCCGGCCACAGTAAACACTACACGCATTTTATAAATTTTTGGGGTGTTTATCATAGCCATACTTTCAACCTGAAGTGATGCGCCGCGCATACACCGACTGCACCACCCCTAAAGCCAGCATGCTGGATACCAGGTTTGACCCGCCGTACGAAATAAACGGAAGCGGAATGCCCGCCACCGGGAAAAGCCCTATCAGCATGCCAAAGTTAATCAGCATATAAGTCAAAAACATACCAAATATGCCGCTGCACACCAAATAGCCGTAGCGGTCGCTGGCCAAATACGCCACCACCGCCACGCGCCACAAAATCAGTAAATACAACCCCAGCACCAGCAACGTACCCCACAGCCCCAGCTCTTCTCCTACCACCGCCAAGATAAAATCCGTATGTTTTTCCGGCACAAAACCCAGCTGGGACTGCGTACCGGAAAACAATCCTTTCCCCAATATGCCGCCCGAACCCATGGCAATTTGCGCCTGCAGCACATTGTAAGAGGCGCCCTGCGGGTCGGACTGCGGGGCCAAAAAAGCCTCCACCCGTTTGCGCTGATAAGGCTTCATCTGATGGTCTACAAATACCCCGGCAAAAAATCCTGCCAGCACCACCAGCGTCGCCAGCACAAAATAAAAGGAGGGCAAGAAAATGCGCAGCTGTTTAAAAAACCACCACGCCGCATATCCGGCCACGGCTACCGCCACGCTAAAACCCGCCAGATACAAAGGCTTGGAAGCCAACTTATAAAACGCGTCCAGCACCGCATAATCTAATAAAGCCGGGTGCAAATATAAATACGTCCAGGCTATGGTAAAAAACCCTGCCACCGCGGCAAAAGCAAATACCAGCGCTAAATAAAAAATGTTTACCCCGGCGCAATAAAGCAGCACCAGCAAAGCCGGGAAAGTAATAACAATGGATGAAAAATCCGGCTGCAACATAATCAGCCCAAAAATAGGCGCTATCAACACCCCCAGCAATACAAGCGTGCGCATATCCCGTATACGCCGGCCCTGCCGGTCCAAAAAGGCCGCCGCCACCAAAATGGTCAGCACGCGGCAAATTTCTGCCGGCTGCATAGAGAAAAACGGCAGCACAAACCACGATTTACTGCCCCGCTGATAGGTGCCAAACAGCAGCACCCCAATAAGCAGCGCCAATATGAAGCCATACAGCGGTTTCCATTGTTCGTCAAAAATCTGATAATTAAAACTCCACGCCGCAAAAAATACCGCAAACCCCAGCGGCAACGCAATTAAATGCGTACGCACCACCGGGTTGGACAGAGACACCGCATTTACCGCAGACATAATGCACAAAGCCCCTAATAAAGCCAGCCCTGCCATAGCGCCTAAGAGCAGCCAGTCTATGCGGTTTTTGCGCAGGCGCGATGTATACGGAGCCATCATGGCTGTGCCTCCTGCCTTTGGTTTACGGAAAATAAAATTTGTTGCAAACTCTGCATATTTCCCATTAATTCCTGCGCGGAAGCGGCGGGCAAAGCTTCTTGTGCAGCCGCCGGACGCACCGGCTTATCTTCTAGGCCAAAATAGGCTTTTATCATTTCCCGCGCGATGGGGCCGGCGGCGGAAGAGCCGCCTTTGCCAAATTCCACAAATACTGCCACCGCCAGGCTGGGCTCTTCTCCGGGGCGGGCAGCAAAAGCCATAAACCAGCCATGGTCGTCCCCATGCGGGTTTTGGGCGGTGCCGGTTTTGCCATACACGTCTAGGCCTTTAATCCATACGCGGGCCGCCGTGCCGCCTTCCACGGTTTTTTTAAGCGCTTTAAAAATCAAATCCCAGGTGGAATTTTTTATATCCACCGTACCCAACAGTTCGCTTTTGCCCTGTTGAAGCACCTTGCCCGTTTGGCTGTTGACCACGCGGTCCAAATAATACGGGCGCCAAATTTTGCCCCGGCTGGCTACCGCGGCGGCAAACTGCGCCATTTTAATCGGGGTAACCAACAGCTCTCCTTGTCCAATAGACAAGTTCAGCGTATCGCCAATAAACCAATACGAGCGGTTGCGCGCACGCTTGGTCGGGCCGTACAAATTACCGGCTTTTTCCCCAGGCAAATCAATGCCGGTGGGTTTGCCAAACTGGAACATCTGCTGTGTCTTTTCAATAGCGGCCGGGCCAATTTGCGCCGCCAATGTATAAAAATACACGTCGCAGGAGTCAGCCATCGCCTCAAAAAAGTTGTCATGCTCATGCACGCCCCAGCATTTAAACACACGTGAGCCGGCATCGTAATACCCGGGGCAGAATACTGTTTTTTCCGGGTTAAAGCCGCCTTTTTCTATAGCCGCAATAGACGTAATAATTTTAAAAGTGGACGCCGGCGGATAAATACCCTGCACCGCCAAATTATATTCGCTGATCCGCTTAGACTTAGGCTTCGGCTCATCAGAATAAGGCACAAACATTCCCGGCTCAAACGCCGGCGCCGTCGCCAGCGCAAGCACCGCTCCGGTGCGCGGGTCCAGCGCTACGGCTGCGCCGCGGCCGGTCTTGGAATTTTTCAGCCCCTCTTCCGCCGCCTGCTGCACAGCAGAATTAAGCGTCAAATACAAATCACTGCCGGGCTGCCATTTGCGGTCCTCAATCACGCGTTTGACGCGCCCGCGGTAGTCCACTTCCAAAAATACGCCGCCGTCGCGTCCTTTTAGTTCTTTCTCAAATTTCTTTTCCAGCCCGTTTTTGCCTATCTTCGCGTCCAGCCGGTAATCTAGAGACAAATCCCTGTTTTTCCACTCGTCGCCTTCCATACTGCCCAAATAGCCAATTAAATGGCTGGCAAATGTGCCGTATGGATAGACGCGTTTGTTTTCTTCTATCACATACACGCCCGGATAATACAGCTGCAGCTCTTTAAGCGCCATGACGCTGTTGGGGGATAAATTTTCCGCCAGGGCCACCGCTTTGCCGCTTTTGGCCCCTTGGCGCAGTTTTTCCAGCACTTTTTCTTTGTCCATGCCCAAACGCGGGGCAAAATCCTGCGCCAAGCGGGAAAAATACTCCTCATCTTTCGGTCCGGCGGACAGATAATATAAATCAAAGGACGGCGCATTGCTGGCTACGGCCTTGCCGTCTGCAGTAAAAATACGCCCCCGCGGGGCCGTTTGGTATAAAATTTGGGTGCGGTTGCGCTCCGCCATTTTTAAATAGCGGTCGTGACGCAAAAGCTGTATATCCGTCAAACGCAGCGCCACCACCGCACCGGCTATCAGAGCCAGCACCAGCAAAGAGCGCAAGCGGCTGTTGAAACTGACTTTGACGGCAGCCATTTATGCCTTTATCTCCCGGCCAAAAGCCCGGCGCACCGCCCAAAAAACAGCAGGCGCCAACACAGCGTTTAAAGTCACCCCGCCCAGCAAGGGCCAAAAGCCCATCCAGGCGGAGAAATTGGCAAACACTTTCAGCAACAGCAAGTTAAACAGCGCAGCAAACAGCCCCAGCCCCCACAGGCTAATCATTTGCGGAACGGGAGCGTCAAAATCCAGCCGTTTCTCCAACGCATAAACCGCCATGGCACACAATGTAAACGTAAAGGCGTTATTGCCAAAAAGTTTAACTCCAAAAAAATCCAAAAATAATCCGCATACAAACGCCGCCGGATATCCGTATTGCGGTTTTAAATACGCACACACCGCACAGGCAAACACCAGCATCACATTGACGCTCAGCCCCACTTCCCCCAACACCGTCATAAACGCCCAATGCAACACCGTAGCCGCCAAAAAAAGCAAAAAAAGTTTTAACGTAGTGGTCATTTTTTATCCCCCGCAGTTTTAGGCGTCAAAATAAAAAGCTCCCGCACGGCTGAAGCGTCCGCCGCGGGCTCCACCCGTGCCGTCAATGAGGTGCTGGCGGAGTGTTCTTCTTCCACTTCCACCACTTCCCCCACCAAAATACCCGCCGGGAAAATACTGCTGGAAGCGGACGTGTAGACCCGCTCTCCCTCGGCTATTTCAGATAAAAGCGGCAAATACAACATTTTCATCGGCGCCGCACCCGCCCCTACCAGCAGGCCGTCCTCTTGCGAAACAGAAGACGAAACCGCCGCGGAAAAATCTTCATCGCGCACCAGCAGCACCTTGGAGGTATGCTCGTC
>CALVFA010000032.1 GCA_944326725.1 uncultured Elusimicrobiales bacterium
CATATACTATATAGAACTATTTTTCAATCAGGCTTTTGGCCGTCATGTCAGCCGGTTTTTTAAGACCCATTACCTGCAAGACGGTCACGGCAATATCACCTAAATTGCCCGTAGCGGCCATTTTGGCTTTGGCATCGTCTGGGTTGACGTAGACGAAATCTACCAAGTTGGTCGTATGGGCGGTTTTGGGCATATTGATTTTTTCGTCCCACATTTCTTCGGCATTGCCGTGGTCGGCCGTAATCATTACCGCGTAGCCTTTGGCCAAAGCGGCCTCGGTTACTTTGCCCACACATTCATCCACTACTTCAATGGCTTTAACCACAGAATTAAAGTTACCGGTGTGGCCCACCATATCGCCGTTGGCAAAGTTGATGACGATGAAATCATACTTGCCGCCTTCTACTTGTTTAACGGCTTCGTCTGCCACGCGGTAGGCTTCCATTTCCGGATGTTCGGCAAAGGTGGCCGGGTCAAAGCGGCCTTTGATTTCAATGCGGTCTTCTCCCTCATACGGCTGGATTTGCTTGCCGTTAAAGAAAGAGGTAACGTGTTTAAATTTCTGCGTTTCCGCCAGGCGCAGCTGTTTGAGCCCCGCCGCAGAAATAACCTGCCCCAGCAGGTTGTTCATACCGCCGCCGTCAGTCATAGACGGCAAAGCATTATAGGGGAAAGAATCATAATACTTGGTCAAGCCGCAATACACACAAGGCACGCGGGTAATTTTGCCCGGGTAGGCCGGGTCAATAAAAGCTTTGGTCAGCTGAATGGCGCGGTCTTGGCGGAAGTTAAAGAAAATCACGCTGTCGCCTTCGCTCATGCCTTTATAATTTCCCAGCACCGTAGGCGGAATGTATTCGTCCACCATCGGGCCGCCGTCGGGCGTTTTCAAGGTGTCATAGTCGGTTTGCACGGCTTCTTCTGCCGTTTTGGCGTGAGCGCCTTGAGCATGGACAATAAGATTGTAGGCTTTGTCGGTCAGCTCCCAGTTTTCGCTGCGGTCCATGGCATAGTAGCGGCCCTGGATAGTAGCAATCTGTCCTACGCCGCATTCTTTAATTACTTCTTCCAACTGGCGGATAAAACCGATGGAAGATTTCGGCGGCGTATCGCGCCCGTCAGAGAAGAAATGGATATAAACCTGTTTAATCCCTTTCTCAGCGGCGTATTTCAAAATAGCAAACAAATGGTCCTGATGGGCATGCACTCCTTCGTCCTGCACCAACCCCATCACGTGCAACGCTTTATGCTGGGTCAAGCAGTTATCAATGGCAGCGGCAAACGGAGCGGATTTAAACAAAGAGCCGTCCTCAATAGTGTCTTTTAAGCGTTTCAGCTCCTGCACCACAATGCGCCCTGCACCCATATTTAGGTGTCCTACTTCAGAGGAGCCCATATACCCCGCCGGCAGGCCCACCTGTTCGCCGGACGCTTCTATCTGCGTATGCGGCCACTGGGCCAAATATTTATCCATATTGGGCGTTTTGGCATTGCTGACGGCATTATACTTGCCGGGCTTAGCATCGCCCCAGCCGTCACGAATAATTAAAACTACTTTTTTCATAAATTCTCTCCTTACTGTATACCGCATATGCGGTCTATCACTTATATTATATGAAAGTCTGCGCCCGGCGGTCACGGCAGCGGGGTAAGCCCCAACACCACTTTTTCATGCCGCTTTATTTGATATTTCTGCAATTCTTCCAGTGTATTTACCCCGCCGCGTACAAATTCGTGCAAGAAGTTATAGAGCACCTTTTCCGTCATACGCACATCAGCCATGGCGCGGTGGGCGCCGTCTGCGTTAATCCCTAAAGCCGAAGCAATAACCCCTAAATTATTGCGCTGGAAGCGGCCATTTCTGCGGGCCAGCTTTAAAGTGTCTACCACCGGATAATCCGGCAAGCGAAGCCCGCAGGAGCAGGTTTCCGCCCGCAGAAAAGACAAATCAAACTCCGCATTATGCGCC
The DNA here is from genome assembly GCA_944326725.1 of uncultured Elusimicrobiales bacterium. GTDB lineage: Bacteria > Elusimicrobiota > Elusimicrobia > Elusimicrobiales > Elusimicrobiaceae > Avelusimicrobium. The sequence continues at coordinate 1,970 of CALVFA010000032.1, forward strand.
ACCAACACACACCCGTCTAACAGCGCCAAAAGCCGCGGCAGAATATCTGCAAACACCGGGGCGTTTTTTACCATTTCATTGGTAATGCCGTGTATGGCAATGACGTCGGGATGCATGGGCATTTGCGGGTTTAGAAGAGTCGTAAATTCCTCTAATTTCTGCCCGTTTTGGCTCACGGACACGGCAATTTCGCAAATTTTGCCGCCGCCGGCAGCGCTGAGGCCGGTGGTTTCTGTATCCAAACAAGCAAATTTCACATCGCTAAGTAGGGTCATGGGTGTAAATAAAAACTCCATTTGGTTAAAAATCCGACAGCCGTTGCGCCAAAGGCGCTGAAATACAAGGCAAAGCGGGAGAAATCCATCAGCCGGTTGCGCCGTGCCATCTGGCAGGCCCACAGCCAAATCATAAACCAAATGACCCACCGCCAGCCGGGCAAAAGAACAATCAAATAAAAGATTAAGCGCATCAGCATGGTCACAAAACTTTCATCTATAGTAGGGTAGTCCCGTCCGTATCTATCCTGTTCCACCATATAGATAAAAATATTAAACATCTTAGTTACCACCAAAGCGCCTACAAAGAAAATTACCCATGGATCCGCCACCAAATTGCCCGTTTCATACAACACCCGGGTAGGCGCGCATAAGAAAATAAACAGCAAAGCCAACGCATCATGCACCACAAAAGTCAGCGCATGGTGGCTTTGCTGGTCAGAACGGTAGACCATCATCTTATTATTCAACATCTCAAACAATGCAAAAGCCACCAAACATACAATAGAGGGGACTTTCCATATTCCCAGCAACGGCCACGGCAAATGCAGATACGGCCACGTCAAAGCCGCACCCAGCATAAAATAAACAGTCAACTGTATTAACGCCGCCAGAAAAGGCTTGCGGTCGCGCCATGCAAAAAACGCGCGGTTATAAAACAGGGCCGCCCCTATATAATAGGCCAATACCAAACGCCAAAAAACGCTCATTTTCCCTCCTTAGGCAGCGTCAAAATAAACGTACTCCCCTGCCCCAACACGGAAGACACCGTCAAATCCCCGCCGTGTGCCCGGGCCAACTGGCGGCTGATAAACAGCCCCAGCCCATAACCTTGTGCTTCTTCGTCCACTTGGCGGTATTTTTCAAAAATTTCGCCACATTGTTTTTCCGTCAGGCCTACTCCGCTGTCCCGTACGCGTATAACCGTATGAGCGGGCTCGTCTTCGGCGGAAATTTCTACAAATCCTTCCTGGGTAAATTTTATAGCGTTAGAGAGCAAATTGGTTACTATGCGCCGCAGAAGTTT
>CALVFA010000033.1 GCA_944326725.1 uncultured Elusimicrobiales bacterium
CGCAGGCCTTTTTTCTGCGCAGCACTGGCTAAAAGCGCCGTCACTAAAGATTTGCCCACCCCGCCTTTTCCGCTGCATACGGCAATTACTTTTTTAATGCGTGCGTGCGGATTGGGTTTTTCCAGCAGGCTTTGGGGCTCTTTGCGCTCGCCGCAGTTTTGGCTGCAGGAAGCGCAATCATGATTACATTCACTCATTTAAATCTCCTCAGGCGCGCAAGAGGCCGCGTCTTTATAACAAATTAAAATTCTTGTCCGTCAGGCCCAAAAGCAAAATAGACCCGTTGGGAAGCACCGCCGCTTTGGCATAGACCGCGTTTTCGTACTTTTTGCCGGTGCCTTCCTGGAAATAAAACTGGTGCGGCACGCGGTAGCCGGGGCCCAGGGTTTTTATACTTACGGTTTGGGGGGCCGCAGCCGGCGCATGCTCTTGCGTGCTTGTGGACGCGGCGATGAGGGGCTCTTTATCTTGGGTTTCTTCAGGCAAATATAGCACTTTATTTTCCCCCACCTGCAGTACAAGCGCTTGGCCTTGTTCCGCCAAATACGGCCTTTCAAAATCATAGTTTAGCTGCATATAATCGCCGCTTAAAAGAGCACGCGGGTCCACCGGTTCTATTTTTAAATACACGGTTTGCGCCGTCTGCAAAGCCCGCTGGGTATAAACGGCGTACCCGCCCAAAAAACCGGCCAGCACACAAGCCACAAGAAAAAACCATTTAGCGCGCATAGCTCCCCCTTTTCTGCCAAGCATACAGCCCCAGCAGCAAAAGCCCCGACGCACACAAATAATACGCTTTTACCAAAAGTGTAGTTTGCATATGGTAATACAGCCAAATTAAAGACAGGGCAAACACCGCCGTACCGACAATTTTAAGGCTTAAGCGGCTTTGGGCAAACCCCAGGGCCAAAAGCGCAAGCCCCATCACCGAACCGCTGTTAGTCAAATAAGACAGCAGCAATATAAGCACCGCCACAGCGATATGAAATTTTTCCCGCGCCTGCCACGCATACACCGCGCACAGACAAACACCCAAGAACAGCGCGTTAAACGCCAAACCAAACGGCTCTTCTTTCATTAGCCCAAAGGCAAAGGCCAGCGCGCAGGAAGGCAACAGGCCCCACGCCAGCGGGCTGACTTTTTCACTGGGTACAAAAAACAGAACATACGCCGCCACAAAAAGCAGTATGCTGACTGTTTCCATATACGGCCAAATTTCCGTTGTATACATAAACAACCAATACTGCAAAGCCAGCATGCTGGCAAACACCATGACGGTGCGGTCCATTTTTTGCGTAAAAACGAAATAACTAAGCGCCGTTATCAGCCACACCAACAGGCAGGCTTGCCCCGTACTTAAAGACCATAATTTTATAAAACCGAAAATCAGCAAGCCCTTTCCGCACAAAGAGAACGCCAGCGCCGCCTGCTCCATAAATGCACCCGCCACGCCGCCTTTTCGGCCGGCCCCGTACAGCAGCCCCGCCGCCAGCACTACAAACGCGGCCCCTGTCCAAAACTGCCGGCCGATTAAAAACAGCACCGGCAAACAGGCCAGCCACGCGCCTAAAGCCAGCAGGGCAGACACCATAAAAGGAAGTTTATTTTCCGTATTATTCATGCTCAGCCCCCGGTCTGCTTAAAAAATAGACCGCCCACGCACTGAATATAAACACCGCCAGTACCGGCAGCACGCTTACCATTCCGTGGCCATAGGGCAGGCTGGAAATGATGCGCTCTGCCAGCAAAATATCCACCGCCAGCGCACAAAAAGCAAGCTGCGTTGCGCCGCGTTTAAACCGCCAGGCGTAAACGCCCAAAAGCAGTATAAAACAAAACGCTGTCCAAAAAGAACTGTTCCAAAACCCTACGCCGTACATCACACAGGCCAGCAAAGCCCCCGCCAAAAAGAACAGCGAAAACCAGTGGCCTTTGCCACTGCGCCGCGCGGCCCATTCGCTAACGGAGAAACACAAAATATTCAGACCAAACAGATGAACAAAGAAATAGCCGTCTTTAGTAGTATTGCCCCAGTAAGACAAAACATACAAATTGCTTGCCGCCGCCCACAGCAGCCACAGCCAGCGGTTGCCTGCCAGCACAGCAAGCGGCAACAGGCATAGCGCCCACGCCAAGCAAAACTCATACACAAAAGCCCCGCTTTGATACACCTGACCATAGACCACCCAAAACAGCCCCACAAACAACCCACAGGAAAAAGAAAACACCTTGCCGGCGGCACTTTCCAGCCCTTTTATATAAGCGCCTAAAGCACACGCCAACAGGCCGATAAGCGGCAGGGCAAATTTATACAGCGTGCCCAAGTCTGCCCAGTTATAGGCCACAAAGCACACGATACCCGCCAAAAACAAAGCCGCTCCCGTCACGCCGCACAGCGGCACGGACCAAGCGGGCAAAGAAGATTTAAATGAAGCAAGGAACTCTTTCATATGTTTATTGTACTATTAAACGCACTCTTTCGTAATTACTATAATAGATATATGGAAGATATTTTACAGTTGGCCCAACAAAACGCAAAAGAAGCCTTCTCCATGCTGCGCCAAAGCCGCGCAGTCACGGCGTGGGACTTGCAAGGGGCGGAAGTGCACATCGTAGGTTCTTTGGCCTGCGGGCTTTATTTTAACAGCCGCGACATTGACCTGCACGTCTATACCGAACCTTTTGATATGGAAAACGCCTTTGCCGCCATGGCCCTGATTGCCCAGCAAAAGGGGTTTAAACGCCTCACTTGTACAAATCTTTTGGACACGCCGGAAGCGTGCGTAGAGTGGCATGTATTTTTTGAAGATGAAAGAGGGCGTGAGTGGAATTTGGACATTATCCATATTGTGCGCGGCAGCCATTATGACGGCTATTTTGAAAAGCAGGCCGCGGCTATTAAAGAAATGCTTACAGACCACACCCGCACCGCCATTTTGCACATCAAAAAAGACCTACCTCATACGCCGCACATCGGCGGCATTTGGATATACACCGCGGTATTGCGCGACGGGGTGCGCACGGCAGATGAGTTTAAGGCCTGGTACGCCAGGCAGGACAAAAACCAAATATTGGAGTGGCCACTTAAAAAATGATATACGCCGCATTTGCGTTTTTGGTGCTGGCAGGCACTTATCTGATTTTATCCCGCAAAGCCGATGAATTTATTTTTCATCCGGTGCGCAATTTTTTAGCCGGCAAACTGCCGGCGGAAACGTTCTTCCTGCCCAGCGGGAAAAGCAAAATCCAGGCGCTTTATATGGCGGCCCAAGAGGGCAAAAACACTATTCTGTTTTTCCACGGAAACGGCGGCAATCTTTCGCACTTTGCCCCGTTTGCCCAGCGCTATGCCGCACAGGGGTTGGGGGTTTTGATGTTTGACTACCGCGGCTTTGGACAAAGTACCGGCCGCGTGGGTGAAAAGAACGCTTACCAAGACGGACAAACCGCCTTGAACTATTTACTGCACGCCAAAAAAATTCCACCGCAACATATCATACTGTGGGGGTTTTCTTTAGGCAACGCCGTCTGTCTGCAAACCGCCCTAAACAACCCAAACTTGCCCTTTAAAGCGGTTATCGCGCAAAGCCCTTTTACCTCCAGCATAGACATGGCTGCATTCCGCGCGGGCGGGCATTACAAGCCCTGGACCGCGCGCCAGCGGCTGCTGCTGCCGCTTCTGCACCTCATTCTGTGCAACAAACAGCTGGATAACACCCGCAAAATCAGCCATATCCGCCCGCCTTTACTGGTGGCGTACAGCAAGGCCGATGAAATGATCCCCTGGCAGATGAGCGCCGCTTTGGCGCGCCTGGCGCCGCGCGGCACACAGGCCTATGCCTCGCCTGTGGGCGCACACGGGGAATTTGGCTGGCTGGAAAAACGTGCGCTGGAGTTTTTACATTCCATCAGCTAATACGCCCCTTGCCAGGCCCTCTCACCAAAACTCACCAAGATATTTTGCCAAGCATTGCCAAGATCGTTTGCCAAAACTCACCGACACCCCAAACGGGGCAAGCTCCTCTGCCTCTGCGCTAGAAATCAAGAGGGCAGGCCCTTACTCCCCCGTCGTCAACAGGCACTCCCCTAAATGAGTTTGATATAATATAGATAGATTGGGGAGAGGTGTGTGAGTGGTTGAAACAGCAGGTCTCGAAAACCTGTAAGCCGCAAGGCTTCGAGGGTTCAAATCCCTCCCTCTCCGTATTATTATTTTAAGTATCTTATAAAGATCCCCGTTAGACTTTCTGTCCGACGGGGATTTTGTTCTCTCTGAACGTCTTTTTCTCTGTTTAAGGCTTTTTCTCTATTTCTATGCTCTTTTTAGCTGGAAAAATGCTCTTTTACGACTTCCATAACGGCTACCACTGGTCTAACCTCCCAAATGGAGAGATAACAATTTTTCAAGCGTAATGCTTTTAGGCAGCGTGACCATAAAAATCTGATGAACGATATTGGAATATAAGGAATGAGCAGAGAAAGTAGTAATATTTGCTGCAAGTTTCTCTCTAAAACTTGACTGCAGAAATGCATGCGGAAAAAATATATTCATATAGAATCTCTGGCAACTTATAACGAGTATAAAGAAATTTATTTTGTACTCCCCATATGGATATATCTTTTTGTTTGTAATCATTGAAATCTAAAACTTCCCCTGGTGTAAGCCCAGGGGAAGTTTTATACAGACGCTTAAAATATGGCTACTTTGCGCCAGCTTGCGTAAGCATTTGGGCTATTTCTGCAAATCCATAGTCCTGGGCTATTTTTAACGGAGTGAGTCCCGTTTCCTGCCCGTTTACTACGTGTTTGACGTTTATGTCCGCTCCAGCGGAAATTAACACTTTTACCAACTCCGCGTTTCCTGTTTGGCAGGCCATTAAAAGCGGCGTATATCCCGTATTTCCCGCAATATTTACATCTGCCTTGGCGGCTATTAACATACGCGCGGCTTCCAAGTTTCCAACCGTACAGGCATACAACAGCGGGGTTCCCACATTCGGCGCGTCGGTATTTACATCGGCCCCTTGGTGGATAAGCTCTTGTATTTTGTCTGTGTCGCCCATGGCAAGTGCAGTGTGCAACGGCGTCATTGCCATGGTTTTGTAGGCCTCCTCTATCGCCGCCGGGTCAATAACAGAATCTTCTTCGGACAATTCCTCCGCACCCGCTTGGCGCAACAGGGTGGCAATTTGCGGGAAGTTATTATTCAAAGCAATAGATAAAGCGTTTTCGTTTAGGGTTTGTCCCATTGCTATTACACGCGCGTTAACGTCTGCTCCTGCTTTCAACAACAATTTCACGGCTTCTTCATTACCGCTGATGCATGCACTCATTAGCGGCGTATAACTAGATTGGATATTGCGCAAATTGATGTCCGCTCCTGCCGCCAGCAACTCTTCCGCCATTTGCAAGTATCCCATACTGACAGCTGCTTCAAGCGGTGTTTCCCCTGTAGCGGAAGCGGGTATATTCACATCTGCGCCTGCGGCAATTAAACGGGACATAAGGCTTTCTTGGTTGGAGCGTACAGCGTCTACCAGCGGGGTAAATCCGTCCTGGTTCATATTGTTGATTTCTTCTTTTGACGGAATCGGTACTCGTTTGGGTGGATTTTCATCCCAGTAAGTCGTTTCCGATGGATCTTTTTCCGGTAAGCCATTGTTTTTTAAATTTTTGGCGGCTTGGGGAAAGTTTGCCAAAGCCATTTGTTGGTATTCCTTCCAGTCGGCTGCGGGTGTTTCGGAAGATTGGTACATCATATCCATTTGACGCAGCTCGTCTGCTGAGAATAAATGTTCTTGCGCCTGATAGCGCGCCAACTGTTCCTTTTTCCCCGTAATTTGATTGTATACGTAGAGAGTTACTTGTCCGTAAGGAGCAAGCGTCACCAAGAGGGAGTTCCACCGCCTATCACTATCACCCATTAATTTGGCAATCAGAGCTTGACGGGGTAAATCGGTTTTCATGATATAGTTTTTATTTTCAGCAATAGAATACCAAACCAGCGTCAAATTATACGGCAGGGGTTTTTCATTTTCAATTCGTATATTGTAATGAGACGAAGGGCCGACGTTTTTTAAGGAAATTTTAGGGAACATATACACGGCATCTTCATTTTCTTCAGAAAGGCCAAAAGAGGCTATTATCAGTTCCGCAGGATAAAGCGTAGGGGCTTGCATCTGAATGGCATACTTCGTAATCCCCATTTTGGATTTCTTTGCGGTGGCATAATCTTCGGGCGTTTTGCCGCTTTGACGAACAGCAAGAGCTTCTTTATAATACTGCAAGATTTTCTCTCGCACTTGGTGGAATAATTTGGCCGTATCCCTTCCGCCCCATCCTTCAATATACGCTTGTATTTCTTCTTCTCTGGGCGGATGGGGCAGATTGCCTAATGCCATACCAATTAGGAAGTCTCTTCCTTTGTCTATTTTTTTCAAATCGGGCGTATAGGGGTGGGCTTCTTCATAAGAGATCACAGAGGAAAGCACTTGTGGCGAAATGGCCCGATCGGACAGAGATATGTTTCCTTGTAACATAATGGTCATATTAATCATTTGTGAGCGCATATTAATAAGCTCGTTCCAAAACCATTTTTCCTCCTGTGTATCTAAAACGCTTACAATTTGATTCCAATCGTAGTCAGGTTGTGTATTTGAAATGCCTACAATTGGATCCCAATCGTAGTCAGGTGTGGCGTAATCAAAAGTTTCAAAAAAATTATCCGGTACGACGGTTAAGCTGGAATTGATAGATTTTGCCAGTTTTTGTTTAATTTCAGCCGTGGCATAGGGAAAGGCGTTGTTGGCTGTTTCACCGACACAACCCATCTGGGAATATAAAAGAGAGGTAATCAACGTCAGGTTAAATAGTTTTTTCATATATACTCCTACACGTGAATTTTTATTATTGTAGCACAAACCTAGTCATAAAATATTTCCTTTTTACGGGCAATAAGTTTATTATGTAGGGAACTGAAGCCAACTGTATTGGAAAAATTTGTGTTGATGAAATTTCTCCAGAAACGCCCTTTTAACAGGGTATTTCTGGCACAAACCCAGCATATTGTCCCCCGGAGCCACATACTCTTGTATTATTAGAGAAACCGAAACGGGCTCTTTTGGAAACTTTTTAAGGTTCTTTATCCTCAGGCAGTTCTTTTTAAAACATACAGTTTTTCTGCTGTCCTATTTTCTCTCGGCCTCTTTAGAAATCTCTAACATCATATATTGAGCAAAATAAAAGACCCTCATTATAAAATGAAGGTCCTTTAACAACAAAATCATCTTACATATTAAACAGCAAAAGAAGCAATAAGCCCAAAAACACACAACATAAAAGCAGCTTGGTCAAACCTAAGTGCCTTTTTAGCCAGTTATTAAACGTACTGGATTCTTTGCCACATAAAGCCAACATAAACACCAGCGCCAAAGGAACGATAAACATCAGGTTGTAAAGCACCAGATATTCGGCCGCTTTAAAGAAATGCTTGTCGGCTTCTTTTAAAATAACCATAATCGTAGGCAAATACACCTGGCCCGTGCATACCGCTTCCACCAAAGACACCACAAACCCCACACAGCACGCCGCCAGCAGCAGGCGCCAGGAAGAGCTTTGTTTGTCTTTAAGGAAAAAGCGCATTACTTTATGAATGTACTCTTTATAGCTGCGCGGCAACTGCAATAACATTTTTTCGGATTTTTTGGTTTTTCTATAAATCCAAAAATCATACAAGCTAAGCGCAAAGAACAGCGCACACAAGCCAATGGTAACCCACTGAATAGCCAACGTTACGTAAGTCAGCCCTTTCATCGCATACAAAAAGCGGAAAAAACCCAACCCCAAAAGCATATATGCTGCAAAAACGGATACACAATAGGCAGAACCTACCAAAATAATCTCTTTACGGTTGTATTTGTATACAGCCAAAAAGGAAATAAAGAATACGATTACAGCAAAAGCACAGGGGTTAATCCCGTCTGCCAAACCGGCCCCGATAATGGCCCAAACCGTAATTTGGTTAAAAAAGTTTTTATGCTGTTCCAATACCTGCTGTTCAACAGATGCTTGCTCCTGTTCAGACGCTGAGGCAGGGACTTGCTCTTTCGCTTTAGCAGTAGAGGGCTTCTCTGTTTGTGCGGGTACCGGCTGTTGCGCCGAAACAGCTTGCGTGGGCTGCGTGGCAAGCTTTGCGGGGGTCTCTTTCTGTTTCACCGGTGCGGCAGCAGGCGTGTTTGCCTTGGCAGAAGCACTGGCTTTCTTGTGCTCTTTTGGGGCTTCTTCTGCACGGCGGGCCTGCAGCAGTTGCTGCAAGACCTCTTCACTGCGGCTGCCAATAGAACGCGGATAACCCTGCAACACTTCATCACCTATTACCATAGCCGGTATGCCGGCAGAGTTAACCCCTTTCTCTTTTAATACTTGCAGAAAAATAATATTTCCGCCATTTTCGGTAACATCATAGCGGGTAACAGATACTTCATCTTTGTGTTTGGCGGCAAAGGCCTCCACAAATCCGTCCTGCTCCATATGCCGGCAATGCGGGCAATAAGGCGAAGTAAATACTTGTATCTCCACCGGTTCAGCCGCCCAAGCCGTGTTTAGAGCGCACGACAGCAAAGCAGCCGCCAACAAACTTTTAAATACAGATTTCTTATTCATCGTAACTCCTAACACAAAGTCCTGCATAATTTAATTTCTTTTAGTTGAGAGGGGTATTTCTTTTGGCACTGCTGCAGCTGGATTTGTTCTTTAGCACTACATACAGTACAGGCGATAGACTCCAGCTCATGGCGCAACTGCATGACAGTCTGCTTATCATAGCCGGTCAAATTTTGCTCACAAGGGCAATGCTCCTTGCTTTGTGCCAAAGCACGGGCTAAGAGATAGCGTCCGTTGAGTTTAGCACAGTCTTCTTCGCTTAATTCCAAAGGAGTCTGATGAAAAAAAGCCGGAGCAAACGGACGCACCATCAATAAGCCAACAGAAATGACTAAGGCAAAACAAACCGCCCACGCCCAAACAGGAACTCTCCGCCGCCGAAACAATTTGGGCTGTTGCAAACGGCTCCATACCCGATTTTTAACCTGGTCCTTCGGGTCAAAATCTAAAGAAGCTGCCCGAACCGTCCAGTCTTTCTGTTTTTGTTTCATAGAATCTCCATTTGCTGTTTCATTTTATGCAAGGCACGGCTAAGAATGGTGCCCACATTGCTTTGGCTCAGCCCAGTAACACCTGCAATTTGCCGGTTATTAAGACCGGAGTAAAACTTTAATGAAATCAAATCTCTCTCCCGGGCTGATAACTTATCCAACGCTTCAAATAAGTGTTTTTTAAATTCATTTTCTTCCATTTCTTGTAAAATCGGCTTATCACCCGAAATCAGCAAATCTTCCGTTTCTGTTATAGAGAAAATATTTTTAACCCAATACAGCCGTCTATGCATATTCACTTCATTGCGTGCGATGGTAAAAACCCACTGTCCAAAAGTACCCTTTTCTTCTTCAAAACTATTTATCTTTTCATATGCTTTCCGCCATGTGGCCGCACACAAATCTTCTGCCAGCACCGGGTCTTTCACACGCAGCAATATATATGCATATATCCGTTTAAAATAGCAATTGTAAAGTTCTTGAAAAGGCATCATACACTAATACTATGCTCCAGCAGAAAAAGTATCACACGTATCATTTTTTCCTAAGTTGCGGTTCTGCCAATATATCCCTAGAAGCAGCTATATTTCCGCCAATAAATCATACCAGAGAGAGGGTTCAAAAGATAAATATTTACATACAGCAGCTATAAGAAGAAATCTGACAAACAGCGCGGCCTTCCCAGCCAACAAGGCCTTTAGTTATTAAGCAGCAGCTTTGCCGCTTCTTCGTGCCCGCGCAGTTTGGCTAAGTCAAGCGGTGTTTGTTTCGCATGATTTATTACATTTTTGCGAATTTGCGGGTGGGCCAGCAAAAGGCGCAGCATTTCCGTCTGCCCGTTGAGGGCCGCCAGATGAAGCAAAGAATTGCCATTCTCTGCAAAACATTGGTTGACATCTAAGATTGGATTATTCAGCTCCTCCGTAAAAGCCGGCATGTCCCCATTAATAATGGCTTTCATACTCGGGCTTAAACCCTGAGATGAAAAAAGATTAAGCAGGTTGGGTTGGTCTTTAGGCACAGACAACGCAGACGCAATAATCGGTTGGGGGGCTTGTTCTTCCTGTTGGCGGCGCTGGGCCAAATATTCTTTCTCCTGCCAGGGGGAGGCCAAGCCTTTGCCTTCCAACTCAATAGCTATATGCAGCAAAAACCAAATTTGGCAAAAGAAATAATCCGCCGCTTGGTGGAACTGCTGGGGCAGAGCATTATTGACAGAAGTATCATCTGAAACAACCACCGCCAGTTGATTGTTTTTAAACAAGAAACACATATCCACGTCTTTATAATCCTGGTAAAAGTCATATACCGCCTGCATCATATCCGGCTGCATGATAACGCGGGCTTCCTGTTCTGAATCTGCAAAAAGGTCAAAGTTCTTTTCAAAATCCAGCCATTCCAGTTTGACTCTTTTTTTCCCGGCGCAATATCCCCCCCATTTAGAGTTCAGCCCGTCACGCAGCAAAAGGACCTCCCCTTTCAGCGGCGTACGCAAATGGTGCATCAGCACAAAGATATTCTTGTCCTCATACATCAACCCAAAAATATCTGCCAAACGCCCACTTTTTTCGCCCCAAAAAGAATAATATTCATATTTGCCGTAGGGCAATATATGCACCTGCCATAAAATCCTCAGCATATCCAGAGGAAAGGGCACCTGTTCTTTATAATTCAAACCCAAAAACCGCCCCACTTCGCTGCGCAAAATGCGCCAACGCAGCTGCTTTTGCTTTTCCCAGCTCTTTTTTCTTTCTGATTTTTGTTTGTCGGTGTTGCTGTCTATGCCCAGCCTATTTGCTATTGCATTGCTTTCTCTTGGAAACGAAATAAAAACAAATAGCACCAGAACAATTAAAATATTGCGAAAAAGGGTCAAATGCTCTTGGTCAATTTGCTCGTGCACCCATATAGAAGCTAAGTAGATCAAAGCAACGAGAAACACGGGAACAGGCCAATAAACATGTTCCTTAACATGAAGGCGGGGAGCAATTTTTTTCTGGTAATATTGCCGGAAACGTTTTAAATCTTCTGCCAACAAACTTGTATATTTAGCCATAAGATAGTTTAGCATATAATAAATAATCAATATATTCCTAGAAAAAGGCCGCTTTTGCTATCATTATAAATATGGCTCAAACTCTTACAGCATTTGCCCCCAGCCGGGAAGAGAAACAATTTCTCATCATGACCCAGACCCCGATAGGGCGCCTGATAGCCAAGCTGTCGGTGCCTACGGTCATCAGCATGCTGGTGTCTGCCATATACAACATAACCGATACTTTTTATGTGGCCCACCTGGGCCCCAGCGCGGCCGGCGCGGTGGGAGTGGTATTTTCTTTAATGTCTTTAATCCAGGCGCTGGGCATGGGGGTGGGCATGGGGGCGTCCAGCATGGTCAGCCGCTGTTTGGGCCGGCGCGACCCGCAAACAGCGTCCAAATATGTTTCTTCCGCTTTTTTCTTTGGAGCTTTTATCGGGCTAGGTATCCTGTTTATTGGAGAAATAAACGTCAACCGCCTCATGCGCTGGCTGGGCAGTACAGACACTATTTTGCCTTATGCCTGCGACTATGGGCACTACATTTTAATTGCCGCACCCATTATGTGCGCCGCCTTTGTGCTTAACACCACCCTGCGTGCAGAAGGCAAGGCTGTGTTTTCTATGATAGGGCTGACCACTGGGGCTATTTTAAACATCGCCATTGCGCCGGTCTTTATTTATATATTAGGCTGGGGAATCCGCGGGGCGGCGATTGCGGTGCTCATTTGTCAAAGCATCAGCCTGTGCATATTGCTTTCTTTTTTTATACGCCGCAAAAGCGTAACAACGTTGTCTTGGAAATTAGTCAGCCGCCGAGGACGCGACTATTGGGATCTAATACGCCTCGGCTCCCCCACCACCTTGCGGCAGGGGTTTGCCTCCTTGGCGATGGCGCTGCTAAATGTCCAGGCGGCCCCGTTTGGAGACGCCGCCGTAGCCGCCGTCAGCATTGCCACTAAAATTTACTTGGCTATGCGCGGCATCGTGCTGGGTATTGGGCAGGCCATGCAGCCCGTGGCAGGCTATAACCACGGAGCCAAGCTCTATGACCGAGTCAGAGAAGCATTCTGGGTTACCACGCGCGCAGGCACTATTATATGCACTGTGTCCGCCATAACCTTGGCCGTATGGGCCCGGCCCGTGATAGCGGCCTTCCGCACCGGCAGCGAAGAAGTAGTAATCATCGGTGTACAAACGCTGTATTTTTTCTGTATGGCGCTGCCGTTTTTGGCTTATTCCACCTACGTCAATCAACTGCTGCAAATTTTAGGCCAAGCCAAAAGCGCGGCTTTCTTAGCCAGCTGCCGGCAGGGTATTATGTTTCTGCCGCTTATCTTTACGCTGCCATATTTTTTTGGTCTGCGCGGGGTGGAAGCAGTACAACCTGCGGCGGATATGCTGACATTTTTTGTATCCATTCCCTTTTTAGTTCATTTCTTCCGCAAATACCAAACGGCCCGCCGCCCGTTAGGCACCAGACGCCGCCTGCGGCTGATTTACCTAAAACTGGCCCGCAAGCTCAATCACTGGACGGAACCCTACCGCTAACTGCCCTATACAGCCGAAACGCCTTATCGGCATTGCCCGGGGTTTCCTTTGCCAGCTCTATAGCTAAATTTGTTAAAATTAAATAAATATGACGAAATTAAAAACCATTTTTTTCGGCACGCCTCAGCTGTCCGTGCCGTATTTAGAATTATTGCACGAGCTGACCGATGTGCAATTGGTGGTCACCCAGGCAGACAAGCCGCGCGGACGCGGTATGCTCATCACTCCCTGCCCGGTCAAAAGCCGCGCGCTGGAGCTGGGCCTTTCGGTACGCTCCCCGGAAAAATTAAAAGACATTTATGAAGAAGTAAAAAATATTCCTTTTGATTTAGGCGTAGCGGTGGCCTTTGGCAAACTGTTCCGCCCGGACTTTTTAGCCCTGCCCAAACTGGGCATTTTAAATGTACACTTTTCGCTTTTGCCGCTTTTGCGCGGGGCGGCGCCGGTGCAGCACAGCCTGTTTCAAAATTTCAAACAAACCGGAGTGAGCGTTTTTTGGATTGCCCCGGGCATGGACGACGGCCCGCTGTTTTTGCAAAAAGAAATCCCTGTTGAGCCGGAAGATGACGCCGCCACCCTGTTTGACAAATTAATACCGCTGGGCCTTTCGGCTTTAAAAGAAGCGCTGGAGCAAATTGCCCAGGGCCGCATTACCAAAATTGCCCAAAGCGGAGAGCCTACCCTGGCGCCGATGATTGACAAGCAGAACGCCGTACTGGATTTTCAAACCATGTCTGCCGAGCAAATCCACCACAAAGTGCGCGGCTTGGCCTGTGGCCCCAAAGCCCGCACATTTATACGGCTAAACGGCAAAGAGGAGCTTTTGCAAATCCTGCGCACGCAGCTGCCGCAGCCCCCGCAGGACGCGCAAGCCGCGCCCGGCAGCATACTCGCCGTTGAAAGCACAAAAGGAATTTTAGTAAAATGTAAACAAGGAAGTATTTGGGTTGTTACCGTACACCCCGCCGGGAAAAAGCCGATGCCCGCGGCAGACTTTGCCAACGGGCACAGCGTAAAACCCACCGGCGAAGTGGTATTTTGTCATGACTAAAGACACAGAAGAAAATTTTGAAGAGTTTATCGGAAAGACGAAAAAATCTTCCCGCGCTAAATGGATTGCGGCGGGGGTTATTTTCGTCTTTTTTGTTTTGTTGATTTTCGTGTCCATAGACTGGGTGATGGGCGCTTTGGTGCATACGCGCAAAGAAGTGCAAGTACCCGATATTACTAAAAAGCCGGTTACGGCGGCCTTAAATGCGCTGGCCGGCGTTAATTTGGCTTTAAAACAAGCCGGCGTGGAATATGCTGAAGATGTACCCCCCGGCTCTGTCCTGCGCCAAATTCCTTCCGCAGGCAGCACTGTGCGGGAAGGGCGCGTAATACGTGTGTGGATTTCCCAGGGAGATGAAATGGTGTTTGTGCCCTCCGTAGAAGGGTTGGACCTGCGCGCGGCGCAGTTGGCCATACGCCAAGCCGGTCTGCAAGTGGAAAAAGTGGACAACGCCTACTCCTTAACTGTAGAAAAAGGCCTGATTATTTCCCAAACGCCGGAAGCGGACAGCATGCTTACCCGCGGAGATAAAGTATCTTTGACGCTTTCCAACGGGCAGCCGCCCGCCAGCGTGATTTTAGTGCCGGACTTCCGCAATAAAAAACTGGCAGAGGCCACCCTGTGGGCCAGCCAGCAAAATATGAATTTAACCGTCAAAGAGGATTCCAACTCTCCCTTCCCCTATGGTACCATTGCCGAACAAACGCCGGAAGCGGACAGCGAGGTGGCCCCCGGTTCTGCCGTGGTGGTTACGGTCAGCCGCCGCCAAGCCTCTGATGATGAAAAAATGTATCACTTGCATTATGAGCTGCCGCAGGGCAAAAAAGCCATGCGCATCCGCATTGTTATGACGGACAACAACGGCGAGCGCGAGGTCATTAATGAGTCGCGCCAGCCGGGCAGCAAGATAGATTTGGAAATCCCGTACAGCGGTAAAGCGACGTTCCGCATTCTTTCGGACGGCATCTTGGTCAGGGAGCGCGAAATACAATGACTTCCAAAATCGGCCCCGCAAATGGTAAAATAATAGTTGCGCCTTCCATTTTGTCGGCCGATTTGTGGCATTTGGGCCAAGACGTGCAAGTCGTGCGTGAGGCCGGAGCAGACTGGCTGCATGTGGATATTATGGACGGGCACTTTGTCCCCAATTTAAGCTTTGGGCCCGCCACAGTCAAAAGTTTAAACGGACGGGCGCAGCTGCCGCTGGACGTGCATTTAATGGTGCGCCGCCCGATGCAGTTTATAGCGTCTTTTGCCAAAGCCGGGGCTGATATGCTGACCGTGCACATAGAAGCGGAAGACGACATAAAAGAAGCTCTTTTAACAATAAAAAAATTAGGCGTCGGTGCGGGCCTGTCCTTAAAACCGGACACGGACCCGGCGCGCCTGGAGCCGTTTTTAGATTTACTGGATTTGGTGCTGGTCATGACCGTACAGCCGGGCTTTGGCGGGCAAAGTTTTCTGCCGTCCAGCCCACAACAAATAGCATCTGTACGCCAAGCCATTACCCAAAGCGGCCGCCGTATTTGGCTGGAAGTGGACGGCGGCATTAACGCGCAGACCGCGCACGAAGCGGCAAAGGCCGGGGCGGACGCCCTGGTGGCAGGAAACGCCATTTTTGCCGCGGCCGACCCCGAAAAAGCGCTGCTGGACATACGCCAAGCGGCCACAATTTAATTACACCGCCCGCTAGCGGGCGAACATAAGGAGAAGTTACATGGCAGTCGTCATTAGATTACAAAGAGTGGGTAAAAAAGCCCATGCGCAGTACAGAGTCGTAGCGATTGAAAAGAAAACCGCCGTCGGTTCTGAAGCCAAAGAAGTGCTCGGACAATACGATCCGTGCAATAAAGAAACAGCCAAACAAATTACGCTCAATCTGCCCCGCGTGCAGCATTGGATTAAAAACGGCGCCAAACCGTCTGAAACGGTAGCCAGCTTGATTAAAAAAGCCGAAGCCGCCGCCAAATAAGAGGCGCTGTATATGAAAGAGTTAGCCACTATCCTTCTCAAATCTCTCTCCGCTAACCCGGACAATGTGGTGGTAGAAGAAAAAGTTGAGAATAATAAAGTTTACCTGACGACCAAAGTGTCCCCGGAGGACAAAGGCAAGGTAATCGGAAAAGACGGCTGCATTATCAAGGCCGTGCGCACCGTGCTCAGCGCGGCGGCGGCCAAACAAAACGTAAAAGTTACGTTGAAGCTGGAAGACTAATGCTCAAAGTAGATGTCGTCACCGCATTTCCCGAGATGTTATCCGGCCCGCTGGGCCAAAGCATTGTGGGAAGAGCGCAAAAAAGCGGCGTGCTGAAGCTGGGTTTTACTAACCCGCGGGATTTTACCGACGATAAGCACCATACGCTAGACGACAGGCCCTACGGCGGCGGCCCCGGAATGCTGATGAAAGCAGAGCCGCTCTACCGGGCAATTAAAAAGCTGCGCAAAAAAAATTCGGTGGTCATATTGACCAGCCCGCGTGGACAGACGTTCACGCAGGGCTTGGCTAAAAAATTAGCCAAAAAGAAGCACCTGATTTTCGTTTGCGGGCACTATGAAGGGATAGACGAACGCGTGTATCCCGAAATGGATATGGAAGTGTCGCTGGGGGATTTTAGCCTGACCGGCGGGGAACTGGCCTCAGCTGTGATGATAGATGCAATCACGCGGCTTTTGCCGGGGACGTTTAAAAAACAGGACGTAACTGTTTCCGAGTCGTTTGAAGACGGGCTGTTGGAAGCCCCGCAATACACCCGGCCCGAGGTGTGGCGCGGCAAAAAGGTGCCCGAAATACTTTTAAGCGGCCACCATAAACAAATGGAAGAGTGGAAACGGGAGCAAGCCCTGAAATTGACAAAAAAATACAGACCCGATTTGCTAAAAACCTCTCAGGCAAAAAAGGCCGCAACGGAAAAGGGTGTCAAAAAAACGGTCAAAAAAGCCGTTACAAAGACGCCGAAGAAAAAAACAACGAAATGATTTTTCGGAGGAAGTAAGAGTTATGAACATCAACCAAATTAAACACAATTTAAAAACCAACGTGCCGTCTTTTAAATCCGGCGACACGGTGCGCGTAAAAGTCAAAGTCGTAGAAGGCGACAATGAGCGCGTGCAGGCTTTTGACGGCGTAGTCATCGGCCGCAAAGGCAGCGGCATCAGCGAAACCTTTACGGTGCGCAAAATCTCCTTTGGCGTAGGCGTGGAAAGAATTTTCCCGTTGCACTCCCCCCGCGTGGAAAGCATTGAAGTGTTAAAGAGCGGCAAAGTGCGCAGAGCCAAACTGAACTACTTGAAGAAACTCTCCGGCAAAGCTGCCCGCTTGCAGGAAGTCAAAAAGCAAGCCGCCGGGCAGGAAGCCGCCGCAGAGCAGGCTCCCGCCGCCGAAGAAACGGCTGCCGAGGCAAAATAAGCAAGCCTGCGGGCCTAATTATTTCCTCCAACTTAAACCGCCCCTTCGGGGGCGGTCTTTTTTTGTTTTTAAAGGGAGAGAATTTTTTGACCCCGCCATATTCAGCATGTTTATAAAAAATTATTAGGAAGAGTTTTTTGTTTTTTTCGCCTCGTTTGTTTTCTTCTTCGTCCCGTTATTTTTTCTTCTTCGCCTCATTTGTTTTCTTTTTTGTACCGTTTATTTTCTTCTTCGTCTCGGGACCACTCATGCGCTACCAATCCACCAGCTTCTTCGTTAAAAAAATAAACCTCTTATCACTTTGTTTCGTCTTTTATCCCCTCTACATAAAATAATCTGAAAAAACTGCTTTCCGAAGTTTTTTTATTTTAGTTATAATAAAGAAAGACAGCGCCGCTTCTGCTCCGGCGCAGACGAGGAGGAAGGGGTTTATGGATATTACAACGTTAAATAAACAAGTGCAGGCCGAAAGCCTTTTTTTGCAGGATTTAAAACGGGAAGTGAGCAAAGTCATCGTCGGGCAGGAAGACCTGATTGAGAAAATGTTGGTAGCCCTGCTGGCAGACGGACATATTTTAATTGAAGGCGTGCCCGGTCTGGCTAAAACCTTAGCCGTAAAAACGCTGGCTTCTGCCATTCACGCCCAATTTCAGCGCATTCAATTTACACCGGACTTGCTGCCTGCCGATATTACCGGGACCTTAATTTTTAACCCTAAAGACGGCCTCTTCTACCCCAAACGCGGCCCCATTTTCTCCAACTTTGTCTTAGCCGATGAAATCAACCGCTCCCCCGCCAAAGTGCAAAGCGCCCTGTTGGAAGCTATGCAAGAGCGGCAGGTAACTATCGGAGAGCAAACCTATAAACTGCCGGCGCCCTTTATGGTGCTGGCCACCCAAAACCCCGTAGAGCAGGAAGGCACCTACCCCTTGCCGGAAGCACAGGTGGACCGCTTTATGCTTAAGGTGCTCATCACCTATCCTACCAAAGAAGAAGAAAAACTGATTTTGGAGCGTATGGCTTCCCACCAGACTATTGCGCTTAACACCTCCGTCACGCCGGAAATGATTTTAAAAGCCCGCAGCGTGGTGGACGGCATTTACGTAGATGAAAAAATCAAAAACTATGTAGTGGAGCTGGTATTTGCCACGCGTGACCCCAAAGCCTATAAACTGGATAAACTGGCCTCTTTCATCGCTTACGGAGCCAGCCCCCGCGCCACCATTTTCCTTACCCAGGCCGCCAAAGCCTATGCGTTCTTAAACGGACGCGGCTATGTCACGCCGGAAGATATTAAAGCCGTCGGTTTAGACGTGCTGCGCCACCGCGTGCTTTTGACGTATGAAGCCGAGGCCGAAAACATCACGTCTGACCAAATCGTTAAAGAAATCTTTGAAGCGGTAGACGTACCGTAAGCGCACTGCAGGGAGAATACGCCATGCGCATGGATACCGCCGACATTTTAAAAAAAGTACGGCAAATTGAGATACAAACCGGCAAACTGGTGGAAGAAACCTTTGCCGGCGAGTATCTAAGCGCCTTTAAAGGCCAGGGGATTGAATTTTCTGAGGTGCGCGAATACACCCCTGGCGATGATGTGCGCTCTATAGACTGGAACGTCACGGCCCGCAGCGGCACCCCGTATGTAAAGAAATTTAATGAAGAGCGCGAACTAACGCTGATGATAGCCTGCGACGTATCCGCCTCCCAAAATTTCGGCTCCTTTGATAAATTCAAACAAGAAGCCGCCGCCGAGCTGGCCGCATTGTTTGCTTTTTCCGCCTTAAAGAACGGAGACAAAGTGGGTCTGCTTTTATTTTCCGATAAAATAGAGCTCTTTGTCCCCCCCAAAAAAGGCAAGAAACATATTCTGCGCCTGATCCGCGAACTGGTGGCCTTTGAGCCCCAAAACACCGGTACGGATATTGCACTGGCGTTGACGACGCTTTCCAAAGTCATCAAACGGCAGGGCATTCTCATTTTCATTTCTGACTTTTTGGCTGAGCCCGCCGCTTTTGCCCAGCCGCTGCGTTTGGCGGCGAAAAAATTTGATTTAATCCCGGTTATTATAGAGGACCGGCTGGAAAAAGCCCTGCCGCTGGTGCACGCCTGCCTGGACGTGCGGGACCCGGAAACGGGAGAAGAAAAGTTTTTTTCTCTTGCCTCGTCAGATTTAAACCGCCTCTTGGCTATGCGGCGCGAGGTGTGGGAAACCCAGCTGACCGATTTGTTTAACCCGCTTAAAATAGAAGGGATTTTAGTAGATACGGCGCTGCCGCCGGCAGACCCGGTGATTGAATTTTTTAAACGGCGCGCCCGGAAGATAAGAAGATGAAAAAAACACTTTTACTTTTTTCTATTTACCTGTTTATGTTGATTTCATGGCCCGCAACGGCCGCGGCCCAGCAGGCCCATGCCGACGCGCAGGCGCCCGCTCAAATCCCGGCTGAAGCGTCAGCTTATACGCCGGGGGGCAACTTGGCGCAGGCGGCCCCCGGAGCCGGCTCCACCGCGCCAAACGCTCCGAAAGCCGGGCAGATTGATATCATCGCCCAAGATATTCCTCCCCAGGCCCATTTTGCTGCGCCGTTTGACGTACGGTTTGAAGTCGCCCATGAGCCAGGCTATATCACAGAGCTCAATAAAACCTCTCTGCCGCAGGGCTTTGAACTGACTGCAGAAAAAGTGGAAAAACTTTCCCCCGGCACTTCCGCTTACCAACTGACTTTCCTTCCGTTTACGCTGGGCGTGTCCACTTTTACGGCGGTTACTTTTGAACTCAAAGAACAGGCCGGAGGCAAAACGCTTGCCTCCGTTTCTTCCGAGCCCAAAAACCTTGATGTGCAGCCCGTGAACTATTTTAATGAAAAGACCTTGCGCGATATCCGTCCGCCGTATATTCCCTCCAGCTGGCTGATATGGCTGCTGTGCTTGGTGGTACTGGGGCTGATTATCTATTTTGCCCGCAAGTTCTACCAAGACATACGCAACAGAAGGCGTACCATTCTGCAAACCCAGGACAACCGCCCCCCCGACGTCATCGCTTTATCTAAAATAGAGGCCTTACTGCAAAGCGGTCTGTGGGAAAAAGCCCAATATAAGATGTTCTATATAGAGCTGGGCGATATTCTGCGCGAATATTTTTGGCGCCGGTTTCATCAAGACGTTTCTTCTGACACATCTTCCGAGTTATTGCGCCGGGCGCGCAAAATCACGCAACTGGCGCCGCTGTTTTCTAAAATGCGGGAATATTTAAATTCAGCCGATTTGGTGAAATTTGCTAAAGTAGTCCCCAGCCAAGACACCATGCAGCAAGACGTAAACACCGTGCGGGAAATTGTGCGGGAAACCTCCCCCCGCGAGCTTAAGGAGGCGCGCTAAATGTTTGGCACATGGTTTTTAATTTCTCTGGGGTTATTAGTACTGTCTTTGCTGATATCTGCCCTAACGCGTAAATTCGCCCGCCTCAGCGCCAGCGCAGTATTGGTAACCACTTGCACCACGCTTCTGCTGGCGGCAGGCATGATGGCGCAACGGGCCGCCGGAGGGCGTTTTACTTTTTTAAACCCGGGCTTTTTGTTTTTGCTGCTCGTTCCTTGTGTATTACTGGCCATGTATATTTTCCGGGGCGGGCTTTTCAGCCGCCCGTTGGATTACCCGCTGGCGGGGTTTTTGCAGCAGCCGTTCACCCTGCGTGCGGAAATGACACGCCGCCTGCCTTTGGCTTTAGTATTGGGCGCTTTGTGTTTATTCATTATTGCGCTGGCAAGGCCGGTAACGGTCAGCACCTCTAAACTGCCCCCCACTCAAGGGATAGATATTATGATGATTATAGACGCTTCCGCCAGCATGGCTAAGCAAGATTTCTATCCTTCCCGTTTTATCGCGGCCCAGAAAACCGCCATTAACTTTATCAACAAACGCTTTAATGACCGCATTGGCCTGGTCGTCTTTGCCAGAAACGCCTCTTTAGCCTCTCCGCTGACGCTGGACCATGACGCAGTGCAGGAACTGGTGGCTTCTTTATATTTAGGCATTGTGGACCCCAATTTAACGGCTATCGGAGATGCTTTGGGCATAGCCTCAAGTCATTTAAAAGACAGTTCCGCCAAAAGCAAAATCATTCTGTTGCTGACGGACGGCTCCAATAACGCCGGAACACTCGAACCCATGCTGGCTGCTAAAGCGGCCGCAGCCTACGGCATTAAAGTATATACCATCGCCACGGCCAGCCCGCCGGGATCTACTATTTTTTCCAGCCAAGAAGATGAAATTGACGAAGGGCTTTTGATGGAAATAGCCAAAGCCACCGGCGGCAAATTTTACCGCGCAAAAAATGAAATGGAGCTGCAAACTATTTATGATACCATCAATGAACTGGAAAAAACAGATTTTACACAGGCCGCGCGCGTGAGCCAAAATGACGCGTACCGCCCATTTCTGCTGGCGGGGCTGGCACTTTTGCTCTTAGCGGTACTGCTGCGCAAACTTATTTTTATTAAGGTGCCGTAATTATGCAATTATTTGAACAACCTATTTACTGGATCTATGCCATTGTAGCCTTAGCTGTATTGGGGGTTGTATACTGGCTGGGCAAGAGCCTAAAGAAACATACCGTTTCCGTTCTGTTTGGGCCGACGGCTTATGCCCGGCTTAGCGACGGAGGGGACGCCTGGCAGCCGCTTAAAACGGCGTTGTTTTTCTGTGCCGTACTTTTTGCTTTTGCGGCGTTGGCGCGCCCACAATGGGGGCTGGAAATCGTCAAAGCGGAAGGGGACTTTGCCCAAGCGGTTATAGCGGTAGACGTGTCTGCCTCCATGCGGGCGCGGGACGTACACCCGGACCGCTTAGACAGTGCAAAAAATATGCTGCGCATGCTCATTACCCATTTGCAAAATGAACGTATCGGTTTAATAGCGTTTACCTCCAAAGCCTATATACAATGCCCCATTACAACCGATGAAGATGCACTGAAATATTTTATATCCACCCTACAGCCTGATATGCTGCCGGTGGCAGGCACTTCTTTGGCGGCCCCGGTCAAACTGGCGGCGCACATGCTGGCCAAATATCCGGGGAAAAAAGCCTTGGTCATTCTTACTGACGGAGAAGACCATACCCCGGAAGAATTAAAAGAAGCACAAAACATTGCCCAAAAAGAAGGCATACGCATTATCGCCATCGGTATAGGTACCCAGGAAGGAGAACTAATTCCGCAGCGCACGGATGTATCTGGGAGGGTGTTGGAGTATAAAAAAGACCGGGAAGGCAAAACCGTCGTCAGCAAATTAGACCAACAAAGCCTGGCCGCGCTGGCCCAGGCCACCCAGGGGGTTTATATTCAATACACCACCCCCTCCCAAGTAGCTTCCAAAGTGGAAGAAAGCGTCAAAGATTTAGACCGCAGCCGCTCTGTGTCTTCTTCCCGGGCGCGCTATAAAAACCGCTATCAAATTCCGCTGACGCTTGCCGTATTCTGTTTGGCTCTGGCTTTGGCACTGCCATTCCGGCCCAAACGCAAAAATACGCCGGAAAAGAAAGAAAAAAGGTAAAATAATAAAGATGAATAAATTAGCCGTTTTTCTTCTGTTTTTACTGGCTTTCACGGCGGCGCAGGCCGGCGTGCGCAGCCAGCTGCGCCAGGGCGGGGATTTTTATAAAGACCAAAAATACGGCTCCGCCTTAAACAGTTATAATGCCATTTTAAAAGATTACCCAGATAACCAATACGCCCTTTTTAACGCCGGCAATGCTTACTACCGTTTAAATGAATATACCCAGGCCGAAGAAATGTATAAAAAAGCGGCCGAACAAACCGGCGATTTTAGCCAAAGCGCCCTGTTTAATTTAGGCAACGCCTATTACCGCGCCGGCAACCGGGAAAAAGCAATAGAAAGTTATAAGGCGGCCATCTTGCAAAACCCAAAAGACAAAGAAGCCATTCACAATCTGCAATTAATTTTACAACAAGAACAACAAGACCAAAACAATCAGAATAATCAAAACAATCAAGACCAAAGTTCGGATAACCAAAGCCAGCAGAACGACAATAATAAAGGCCAGTCTCCGCAAGATATGCAAGACAGCCAAGACCAAAGCAGTCAATTGGATAAAAGTGCGGCAGACCGGGTAATGGCCATGGCCAAAGAAAATGAGTACCGCCGTTCCGGCTCGGCAGGCCGCCAGCCGGACTCCACCGTAGAGAAGGATTGGTAACTATGTTTAAGCGTATTATACTTTTGCTGAGTCTGTTGTTGCCCATAGCGGCCCATGCCGCTTTGGACCTGACCGGCATTGATATGACGGCATCTGTTAACAAAACTTCATTAACCATGGATGATGAACTGGTGCTTACCGTAACCGTGGACGGTGCAGCAGGGGATTTTATGCCCC
This sequence comes from uncultured Elusimicrobiales bacterium, assembly GCA_944326725.1. Lineage (GTDB taxonomy): Bacteria > Elusimicrobiota > Elusimicrobia > Elusimicrobiales > Elusimicrobiaceae > Avelusimicrobium. The sequence goes on from CALVFA010000033.1 coordinate 23,591, forward strand.
AACTGCCCAGTTTGCCGTCCTTTAACGTATATGCCCGCTCCGCAAGCAAACAAATTAATAATTTTCATGCCATAAGTACGTTTGAATATATTATGTTGCCGCGTTTCCCAGGCAAAGCGGTTATTGGGCCAATTACACTAAACTATGGCAACAAAACCTATAAGACAGACCCTATTACCGTAACCGTGTATCGTGCGCCGTCCACCCCGACCAAAACCCCGGCGAAAAAAGCGGCCTCTTCTGCTAAAGCACCCTCTGCAGCCAACACGCGCAAAGCGCCCGCACAGGCTCCGGCCAATTTACCCCCTTTGGAGCGGGATTTATATAATTTGGCGGCACAAAACGGAGATAAAGACTATTTTATGATAGCTGCCGTCAGCGATAAAACCCCTTATATCAACCAAACTGTTACGCTGGCGGTAAGGTTTTACTATGCATTGCCCTTTGTGGGAAATGCTCCTTATAATGCACCGACCGTTTCCAATTTGTTTATGGAAGAAGTGTCCTCCTCCGAAGGACGGCAAAACATAGACGGCAGAATATATAATTATATAGAAAGACGATACGCGGTGTCCGGCGTTACCAACGGCCCGGCGCAGGCAGGCAATGCCTCGGTACGCTATATTTCCACCAGCCGGTTTTCCAATTTATCGGTATTAGACCGTATGGTGGCGGCAGTTTCCCAAGAAGAACAAACCGCCCTCTCTAACACGGTCAATCTTTCTATACGCGCACTGCCCCAACAGGGGAAACCCAAAAGTTTCTATGGTGCAGTGGGAGATAAATTTACCATTTCCGCCTCTGTGGACCGTAACAAAGTGGAAGCGGGAGAAGCTATTAATCTGACAGTCAAGGTCAACGGCTCCGGCAATATCAAACCTACTACAGACTTAAAACTGCCGCAATTGCCCGGGTTTAAGGTGTACGATGTGGCGACCACCTCCGGCGCGGTGCCTTCTAACGGAATATTAAAAAGCTATAAAATTTTTAAAACCGTCATTGTACCAGTTTCCTCCGGCAAATATACCATTCCTTCGCTGGATTGGTCTTATTTCAATCCGGGCACCAAACAATATAACACCATACGCACCCAAGCTATTACTATAGAAGCCACCCCTTCTTCCAAAACCGATACAGGGTTTGATTTCGGCGCCCACAGCGATTTGGGCAATGGTTTTAGACAGTTAGGGCAGGATATACGTTATTTAAAATCCGATATGGACGGCGCAAAACTGACTTTTTTGGCACAGTTGTCAACTTGGACTTGGGCCAATTATTTATTTATTTCGCTACTTGCTCTAGCAGGCATATTTGCCCTTATGGATAAACAAACCCTGGCGGGACGCCGCGCCTTAGCAAAAGCGCGCGCCCAGTTAAAAACTGCCTATACGGAAGAGGCCATTGTAGAAGCATTGACCACATATTTGCAAGTACGCTACAAAGTACATACCGCCAGCCTGCCGCTGCGCGATATCAGCACAGCATTGCAAAAACACGGCTGCCCCGCTGAGCTGGCAAAACGCTTTGAAACTTTATGGCAACGGCTGGACGCGGCACGCTTTGCCCCGGTGGATTTGCAAGGAGAAGGAGCTATGGAACTGGCCAGGCAAGCCACCGATTTAATCAAAGCTATGGATAAAGGAGGCCGCAGATGAGAAAACGATTTATTGTCTTATGGTTGACAACCGTAATGTCCGTCTGCGCCGCCGCGGCGGATTTACAAAGTGCAGAAGAATTATACCGCCAGGGCAAATTTGCTGCCGCTTTGGGCGAATACGAAGAACTGCTCAACACCTACCCAAAAGACTCTCATCTTTACTACAATATAGGAAACTGCTACTTTAAAATGGGCAGTACTGGCTTGGCTGTAGCCAACTATTACCGGGCATTTCGCCTAGACCCGCGGGATGGGGACATAAGACATAATTTGGCCTTGGCATTGGAAAATAGCGGGGAAAGGCTGGTGCCGAGCGGAATGCCGGAAATATTGCATAAAGCTTTTTTCAGTTTACAAACAGATGAATTGAAAGGCTTGTTCTTTTTATCCGTATGGCTGTTCTGTATACTGGGCGCCTTGTGGCTTATCAAACGCAAATGGGGCCGGGCTGCTCTTGCTTTTTTCGTCATGGCACTGGCACTTGGGGTTTGGTATAGCTGGAGAACCCATTTGGAACAAACCCCCTTGGCTATTGTAGCCGCCCCCGTAGCAGAGCTGCGCAGCGGGCCGGGGACAAATTTCCCCGCCAGCGCCAGTGTGGCACAAGGTCATATATTGGTAATACAAGACACCAAAGATAATTGGTACGACGTTATTGTCAAATCCCAGGGACTGCAGGGCTGGGTGGAAGCGGATACGGTAGAAAAAATTTAAAACAGGGAGCTGCATATGTTTATTACCAAAGAAGCCGACGAATTAATAGCCGCCGTCACCTATGTAAAGGAACATTTGGGCCCGCAGGTGCAGGAGCTGGCAGACCAAATTATCCACGCATTCAAAAACGGCAACCAGGTAATTTTAATGGGTAACGGCGGCAGCGCCGGAGATGCCCAACACATTGCGGCGGAATTTGTAGGCCGGTTTAAAAAAGAACGCAAATCTTTCCCGGCTTTGGCCTTAAATACCAACACTTCCACAGTGACTGCTGTGGGAAACGATTACGGCTATGATGCGGTTTTTTCCCGTCAAATAGACGGCTTTGCCCGCAAGGGAGATGTGGTTATTGGCATTTCCACCTCTGGCAACAGCAAAAATGTAGAACTGGCGCTCAAGCTGGCTAAAGAGCGCGGCTGCTATACGGCAGCCCTGCTGGGCAAAGACGGCGGAACAATTAAAAATGTGGTGGATTTGCCTATCATCGTTAAATGGCCCAATACGCCGCGCGTGCAGGAATGCCATATTTTTATCGGCCACAGCGTTTGCGATTTAGTGGACCAGGCTTTTTAGGAGAACATATGAAAGTAGCTGTTGCTTGCGACCATGCAGGTTTTGCTTTAAAAGATACAGTCATTGAGAAAATTAAATCGTTGGGACATGAAACCGTAGACTGCGGTTGCCCAGACACCCAGCGCGTAGATTTCCCGGATTACGCCGCCAAAGCGGGCGCTCTGCTCGCCGCCAAAGAGGTAGACCGGGCTGTGCTCATCTGCGGCAGCGGGATTGGCATGTGCATAGCCGCCAATAAAATCCGCGGTGTATATGCCTGCGTCTGCCATGATGAATACTCCGCCCACCAGGGCGTAGAGCATGATAACATGAACGCGCTGTGCCTGGGTGCGTTGGTAGTAGGCAAAGAAGTAGCTCAAGAGCTGGTAGAGCGTTTTCTGGCTGCATCTTATTTCAATGAAGGCAATTACAAAAAACGCGTAGACAAAGTGCTGGCGCTGGAAGAAAAAATTTAAAATATTTTTAAACTTGAGAAAAGGAAATAAGCATTGCATATGAAAATGAACGCAAACCCCACAGCAGCAGGTATTATTCGTGAAGGCATTATTAAGTTGGAAGGCGTAAATTTCAATAAGAAATTCTGGGCCAAAGACCCGACCTTATGGAAACAAGAGGCGGAACACCAGGAATTAATCAAAAATTTCTTGGGTTGGCAAACCGTTTATAATTGGACGTTGGAACATATTGATGAAGTATTGAAATTTGCCGAAGAAGCCAAAAAAGACTACAAATACTGTGTGGTTATGGGTATGGGCGGCAGCAGCTTGGCGCCGGAAGTGTTCCGTTCGCTGTTTGGCAAACAAGCCGGCCGGCCGGAGCTCTTTGTGCTTGACACCACCAACCCGGACTGGGTGGGCGCGGTGCGCGGTCAAATTAACCCGGCAGAAACTCTGTTTATCTTTGCCAGCAAATCCGGCGGCACGGTAGAACCCTCTTCCCAATTTGCTTATTTCTATGAAGAAGTGAAAAAAGCCGGCGTAAAAACGCCCGGACACAACTTCATTGCCATTACAGATGAAGGCACCGGCCTTCAAACCTTAGCCAAAAAACACAAATTCCGCCATGTTTTCACGAATCCTTCTGATATTGGCGGGCGTTTTTCTGCGTTGTCTTTCTTTGGCATTGTGCCGGCCGCCATTATGGGCGTAGACGTAGTGAAAATTTTAAACGGAGCCAAAGAAGCCGCCGAAACCTTTGGTCCGCAAGCCCCCGCCAAAGACAATGCCGCCGTCAACCTGGGTGCATATATGGGTGCCTGCTACGTCAACCACAATAAAGACAAAATGACTATTTTGACCCCGCAGGAAATTGCCGCTTTTGGCCTGTGGGCCGAACAATTGGTGGCAGAATCTACCGGCAAAGAAAGCAAAGGCGTAGTACCCGTCACCGGGGAAACGCTGCACCGCAATTTTGACTACCGCGAAGACCGCTTCTTTGTCTATCTTGCAGCAGACACCGATGACAACAAACGCGTAGAAGAAATCGCCGAAGATTTGGCTGAACGCGGCTTCCCGATTGTCACATTGCACCTGGAAGACAAATACCAGCTGGGCGCGATGTATCTGCTGTGGGAAATTGCTACCGCCGCCGCCGGAGCCATTTTGGCTATTGACCCCTTTGACCAGCCCAATGTACAGGAAGCCAAAACCCTGACCAAAAATGTATTGGCCAAGCTGGAAGCGGGCGATATTCCTGAAGAAGTCACGGCCCCGCTGCTGGTAAGCAAAGATTTGAAAGATGAGGTCAAACTGGACACCTTGGCCCAAGACTTCTTCTCTTTGTTGGAAAGCAATGACTATGTGGCTATCTTGCCCTATGTCTGGCCTTCCAAAGAAAATGACGAAGCTTTGTGCGCCCTGCGCGACAAAATCCTTTGCCGCACCAAACGCGCCGTATTGTTTGGCTATGGGCCGCGCTATCTGCACTCCAGCGGTCAGCTGCACAAGGGCGACGGAAACAACGGCGTATTCTTAATCTTGTCTGCCGAACCGGCTAATGATATTCAGATTCCGGGCCAGCACTATACTTTCGGTCAGCTCTGCAATGCGCAGGCGCTGGGCGATTTCCAGGCGCTGGAAAAGAAAGGCCGCCGCGTGGTCAAGCTGCACCTGCAGCAGCCTGTGGCGCTAGAGATTAAGAAACTGAGCGACTTATTCTAACTATCTAATCAGCTAAAGGCGGCGTGTTATACGCCGCCTTTTTGATGTATGATGAAAAAACTTTTTATCCAAACTTACGGCTGCCAAATGAATTTGGCCGACTCTGAAGAAATGGCCTCCCACCTGTTGGGGCGCGGATACGCTTTGACTGAAAAACTGGAAGAGGCGGACCTGGTTATCGTCAATACCTGCACCGTACGCGACCATGCAGAGCACCGGGCCCTGTCTTTTCTGGGCCGGCTGCGCCAGTGGAAACGCGAAAAGCCGGGCCGCCATATCATCTTTGCCGGCTGTGCGGCGCAACGTTTGGGTGAAAAGCTGAAAAAAACTTTCCCTTATTTAGACCTAGTGTCCGGGGCGCGGGAAATAGCACATTTCGCTTCTTTATTGGACAGCTGCGGCCTCTTCCCCTCCGCACCAGGCGGAAGCCCTGACCAACGGGGCATTACCGGCTACGTCACCATTATGCGCGGCTGTGATTTTGCCTGCACCTATTGCATCGTCCCTTCCGTACGCGGGCCGGTGCATTGCCTGCCGTCCAAAGAAATACTGGCTAACGCCGCTTGCAAAGCCCAAGAAGGCCACCCCGAAATTATGCTCTTGGGCCAAACGGTCAATGCGTGGAAAGAAGCGGGCAAAACCTTTGCCGATTTACTCAATGAAGTTTCCGCTTTGCCCGGCGTGGAACGGGTGCGCTTTGTCAGCCCGCACCCGGCGTTTATTACGCCGCAGTTTTTAGAAGCCGTCAAAAATAACCCCAAAATCGCCCGGCATATTCATTTGCCGGCGCAAAGCGGATCCAGCAAAGTATTAAAGGAAATGAAACGCGGCTATACGCGGGAAATGTTGCTTGAAAAAATAGCCGCCTTAAAAGCCTGCGGCTTTGCCATCAGCACGGATTTGATTGTGGGGTTCCCGACGGAAACGGAAGAAGATTTCTCCCAAACGCTTACCCTGGTGGAACAGGCCGGCTTTTCGGCGGCCTATTGTTTTAAATATTCCCCCCGCCAAGGCACCCCAGCCGCGCAAATGCCGCTTCTTTCTGAAAAAGTACTGGAAGAACGGTTGGATATTTTGTTAAATAGAGTAAGAGGTTTGGCTGAGGCCGCCTACGGCGTACATATAGGCCGCCCGGCAGAAATTTTAATGGAAAGCCCAAACAAAGGCCGCACGTCCGATAATTTCTGGGCACAAACGAAAAAAAGTTATACAATAGGGTCTGTGGTGCAAAGCGAAGTAATAGATTCAGACGGCACCTTACTCTTTACGAGGGATTAATATGAACAAAAAGAATTTTTCGGAAAAACGCAAACACCGCCGTATGCCGGTTATCAGCAATTTAATTGAACCGGTCAACCTTTTCTACAAAACCCAAGACGGGAAAGAAACCTCCCTCGTGGCTATATTGGCAGACCTGTCTGCCTCCGGTATGCGCATGATTAGCTTTTTGGGCGCGCCAATGGCGGAACAGTTTTCCATCAGCCTGCAGCTGCCGGGCATGGAGCGCATGGAAATTGCCGCCCGTATGGCTTGGGTAAAACAAAAAGAAAACGTTTATACCGTAGGCATTGAATTTACGGATATGAAGCCGGAAAACGCCGCTTTAATCAGCGCCATGGCAGATGACTTTAATGACTGCGACACGCGTATTTTGCTGCGCCTGCCGGAAGTGTGCGTGCCCACCTGCAAAGCCTGCCGTATTTGCAATAAAATCCAAAAAGACGAAACCCTTTTTGAGGACTAAGCACCGTTTCTCTTTTTCAGGCCCGCGCAGGCGGGCCTTTTTTATGTATTGTTGCTGGGGATTCTAATAGGCCAATCGCCCTTTGGTCGCCTGCCCAAATATAATAAAAAATTATTTTTTTCCCTCTACAAACAGATTATAAAGAAATAACATCTGAAATGATAAAATAAAAAGAGTAAAGACTATTTTTACCGTTTTTTTGGTACCCCGAAAGGGGTTTGTCCGGCCCAGCGCCGGCTGATCGCAGCCAAAAAATGGTATCGTTTTGCCGTTCCCTAACGGGGCGGCAGGCGATGTCCATTTTGGGAATGCGATCCTCAATAATGGGCGTCGCTTTTTTTGCGCCCGGACCAAAGAGAGGTGTTGCGTTTATGCCCACTCCCCCTCCTGAAATTACCCAGGCAGATCTAGAAGATCTCTACAGCGCCATTTGCCGCGCTAGAGAAAACTTTTTGGAAGCAAAAGAGAAATGTTTCCGCTTGTTTTGCATAGCCAAACGCCGCGAATGTTACCAACAAAGCAAAAATAAAATTCAAAATGCCTTAAAGGGCCCCAAGCGCCAAACGCCTAAAAAATCCGCTTAAACGCGCTTGTATATCTTTGGCTCCTGATGTGGGCCTTCTCTCCTATATGGCTTCTCTACAACCTACGCCGATGTTGCCGCGTTTGCCGTTGAAGCTCAACCGCCTCTCTTATGCAACCTCTCTACAACCGCTGTTTTAGGCACTTGGCCTGGTGGGTCTGATTTTCGCTCTTTTCTGCCTGCCGGCTCATACCAAGCACAGGGTATATCTCTCGTATGGCATAATTTTTGGTTCTTTCCCTTACCCGCCGGCTCATACGGACAATACGCGCCTCGTTTCGCCGGTGGAATTTTTGCCTCTTTCCATTTGCCTGCTGGTTCATATCAGGCGGGTTTTGGCGTACAATTTACTAAAATATATACATGAAACACATAGTGTTAGCGGGCCCCACCGCCAGTGGAAAAACAGATTTGGCTTTAGCCTTAGCCCATAAGCTAAACGCGGAAATTATTTCCGCAGACTCACGCCAAGTTTACCAATACTTGACTGTCGGCACCGCCAAGCCCGAAGGGTCATGGCAAAACGGACACTATTTAGTGGACGGCGTGCCCTATCATTTGGTGGATTTTCTGGCCCCGGACCAACGCTTTGACGCCGCCTCTTTTTGCGCCCGCGCACAAGACATTATCCGCACAAAGCCGGATAAACCTTTTATCTTTGCAGGCGGTACAGGCATGTATTTGCATGCTTTTTTTGTAGGCATGGACCCGCTGCCCCCCTCCGCCCCGGCCCTACGGGCCGAGTTAACCGCTTTTGCCCAAGAAAAAGGAAAAGCGGCCCTGCATGCCCGCCTGGCGCAAAAAGACCCGGCTTCTGCGGCCCAAATCCCGGTGGGGAACATTCAGCGCGTCATGCGCGCGCTGGAAATTACGCTGTTGGCCCGCCGGCCGGCTTCCGAATTAAAAAGCGGCGCTTTTTTTGGGCAGCTGCCCGCAGAAAAAGTCTTGTTTGTCTATTTAAACTGGGACAAAGAAATTTTAAATACGCGCATAGAAAAACGCACGCAAGCTATGCTGGAGCCTATGGCAGAGGAAACGCGCCACCTACTGGCTGCCGGCGCCGCGCCGGACTGTCCGGCTCTGAAAAGCTTAGGCTACCCGCAAATACTGCAATACATCAACGGGCAAATTCCCAAAGAAGAAGCGTTTGAAAAAATCGTCATTCTTACCCGCCAATACGCCAAACGCCAGCGCACTTGGTTCAACCGCTACAAAAACGCCCTGCGGCTGGATTTGCATAACCCACAAGAGTTTGATACAGAAAAACTGGCTCTGCACCTACAAACCATGCATAGCCAAAACGCCATGTAAAGAATATATGGAAAAAGTAATTTTGGTATCTGCCGCGCTTAAGACGGACAAAACGCAAAACCAAACTTTAGACGAGCTGGAACGCCTGGCCCAAACCGCCGGGGCGGAAACAGCCGCCGTCTATTCCGTACGAGTAGAAGCCTACCACCCGGCTACGCTCATTGGCTCGGGCAAATTGCAAGAAATAGCCGCCGCCTGTGAAAGCGAAGAGGCAGACGCCGTCATTTTTGATGACGAAATTACCCCGGCCCAACAGAAAAATTTAGAAAAAATCCTGCCCGCCAAGGTGCTGGACAGAACGCGGCTGATTTTAGACATTTTTGCCCAGCGCGCCCGCACCCAAGAAGGCAAGCTGCAGGTAGAGCTGGCCCAGCTGAACTATTTGCTGCCGCGCCTTAGCGGACAAGGAACTGCCATGATGCAACAGAAAGGCGGCATCGGTATGCGCGGCCCTGGGGAGCGCAAGTTGGAATACGACCGCCGCCGCCTGCGCCTGCGCATTGCCCGGCTGGAGCAAGAAATAGAACAGGTAAAAAAAGAGCGCGCCCTGCGCCGCCAAAGACGCAGCTCCGTCCCGCTGCCCCAGATAGCGCTCATCGGCTATACCAACGCCGGCAAGAGCACCCTCTTAAACGCGCTGACCGGGCAAAACGCGGTATATGCAGATGATAAACTTTTTGCCACATTAGACCCCACCACCCGCCGCGTGCCTATGGGAAAAGGCGGGCAAATGCTCTTTACTGATACGGTGGGCTTTATCCAAAAACTGCCGCATTCTTTGGTGTCTGCTTTCCGCGCCACCTTAGAGGAAACCAAATTTGCCGATGTTCTGCTGCATGTCCATGACGCCGCTTCTGCCCAGCGTGAAGAGCAAAGCCGCACCGTACGCCAGATTTTGACAGAGTTAAAAACCGCCCGCATACCGGTAATTGACGTAATGAACAAAACAGATTTGCTTTCTTCCCCCCGGCTGCGCGCCCTGCGCACACAGTACCCGCAGGCTGTGTTTATCAGCGCACAAAACAAAAAAGGAATAAAAGAGTTATTAGCAGAGGTGGAGAAGGCCTTAAAAAACAAATGGAAAGTGCGCAGGCTGTCTTTACTGCCGCAGCAAGCGGCTCTGTTGGGAAAAATCTATAAGCAATGTTTGGTATTAAATTGCCAAACGACCCCGCAAGGGGGCCTGTGCCTAAGCGTCATGGCAACGGAAGGAAACTGGCGGGATTTAAAACAAAAAGTTACTTCGTTTCTTGGGAAGTAAGCACATCTTGGGCCGAAAGAACGCCAGGAAAGGCACTTTGCACCGTTGCGTCCGATTTTTCCGCCTCGTCGCTGCTGATATACACAAAATGCGGCTTAGGCCCCGGCTCATGGGCAGAAGACACCGTAGCCCGGATAAAGCTCATGTTAGTTTGGCTTAATGGAGTAAATAGAAAATAATCCGCAGAATACGGCACCGACCGCACAGGCTGGTCTTTCTCATTATAAAACACCAAGCGGCTCTGGCTGTTTAAACTAGCAGACACCACGCCTATTACCGCGCCGCCCGGCAACACCACTGCCGAACCACTCATCCCGCGTTCCACCCCAAAATTGCTGCCCATATAATGACGCAGCTCTTTAAAATAATAGAAATCCGGGAGTTTACTATCATGGAAAAAAATACCGTCCGCGCGCAAATCCGGCACAGCCAATGGATATTGCACATGACGGGTGTACGTATCTGGCGTGACTAATAATTTGGGCCGGGACGAAGCCAGCGTCTGCCATTGGCTGCGTTGGTCTGAATATTGAGACAATTGCAACATTTTTAAAAAAGACTGCTCATCTAATACTTTTTTATTGCGGGCGTCATAGAAGAAATAGTCCTGCTCTTGCGGCACAAAATGAATGAGCGCCACATCATAGCGGATATTTTTCGCCTCGCCGATATGATATTGCCTGGGCGTAAATACCATCGGATGCAGAGAAGTATGGCTCACATCCGCCAACGCCTGCAATGGCCCCTGCAAAAGGGTAAAAGTAACCGTGCATTCTTTATTGCAATAGGGGCGCACACAGTGAGCCGCCGTCATATACCAATTAGGTAATATACGCACGGCCTGGCACCTTTTGCTGTCCCGGTCATTTTGCACCATTATCATACTTTGATTGGCAAAATCTTCCGCTGCAAACGGCGTATCTTCCGCCGCAAACAGCGGAAAACAACCCATAAACAAAACCGCCAGCGCACCCGTCCATTTTTTCACTTTTCTCTCCAGTTCACACGAAAAACATCTCTTTCTTACAGTATATATAAAAAACCGCCCTGTGCCAAACCGACGCAAAGCGCCATTTTAGCACTTGCCGCGGCACCTAAACTTTATATAATAAATATATGACTATAAAAGTATTGCTTCTTGTTTTGTTTAGTTATTTGCTCGGGGCCGTACCCACCGGTTACCTGATTGCCCGCAAAGCCATGGGCATTGACATCCGCCAGCACGGGTCCGGCAACCCTGGCGCGGCCAATGTATACCGCACCGTAGGCAAATGGGCGGGAATTACCACTTTTTTAATTGACGGGCTGAAAGGCTTTATTCCCACCTGTCTAGCTCTGCATATTTTCCCAGGCAATTATTGGCCGGCTATTCTGTGCGGCACCATTGCCATTTTGGGCCATATGTGGACGATTTACCTCAAGTTCCGCGGCGGCAAGGGCGTGGCTACGTCTGCCGGTGTGTTTGCAGCGCTTTTGCCTATTCCGACGGGGCTGGCATTTGCCGCTTTTGTCGTGTGTGTGGCGCTGTGGGGACGCATTTCCATTGGCTCTATTGTAGCCTGCGTTGTTTTGCCGGTGGCCAGTTTTCTCATCGGGCAACACCCGCTGGCGGTGGACTTAATGGCTTTAGCCATTGCCATTCTGGTCGTTTATAAACACATTCCCAACATCAAACGCCTGTTGGCTAAGAAAGAACTGGCCTTTGAAGACGGCGCTAAAAAAAGAAAACATGAAAATCAATAACATTGCTGTTTTTGGTGCAGGCATTTGGGGCAGCGTGATTGCCCAGCATTTAGCCAAAGGCGGCTATAATGTGCGGCTGTGGGAATATTCGGAGCCCTTGCTTAATGTACTTAAAACCAGCGGCACGCATCCCAATATCCCTAATTTTAAAATTCACGATAACATCAAACTGACCGGCGATGTAAAAGAAGCGGTGGATAATGCAGACATGCTGGTGTTTGTCATTTCTTCCAAAGCCATACGCAGCTTCTGCCGAGAGCAGCTTAAACCGCTCTTAAACGGCAAGGTGCTCCCGGTGGTCAGCGCTTCTAAAGGAATAGAAGAGAAATCTTTTAAAACCATTTGCGAAATTATTGAAGAAGAACTGCCCCAGCTTAAAGATAAAGCCTTGGCATTTAGCGGGCCCAGCTTTGCGCTGGAAGTGGCCCAAAACGTGCCGACTAAAATTATGCTGGCCGGCAAAGACCCGGTACTGGTGGAAGATATCCGCCGTGTGTTTGACGCAGACCCGATTATCGTGGTGCCCGCTTCTGACCGGCGCGGGGTGGAATACGGCGGCGGCATTAAAAATGTGGTGGCTATTGGGGCCGGGGTGATTGACGGCATTGGAGACGGCGCCAACGCCAAAGCCGCTTTGATTACGCAAGCCTTGCAAGAAATGGACGATTTGATTGTCAGCCAGGGCGGCCAGCCCAACACCGTATACAGCTTAGCCGGGTTTGGCGATGCAATTTTGACGGGCATGTCCGCCATTTCGCGCAACCGCCGGCTGGGTGAAAAGTTAGGCTCCGGGCTTTCATTGGAAGAAGCCAAAAAAGAAGTAGGCACCATTGCCGAAGGGGTCAACTCCGTACAAAGCGTGTATGACATCGCCCGCAAAAACAATCTCAATACTCCGATTATAGACGCCATTTGGCAGATTGTCTGCCGAGGCAAAAAACCCCATGTATTGCTGCAAGCCATGGGCTTTGTCAACCGCGGAGATAAATAATTTATAAGGATAGACAAATGAATAAAGATGATGTGATCCGCCATTTAACCCGCCACGTGCTGGATAAAAAACAGGCCAAAATTTCGGTAGATAAAGTGTTTGAAATCATCAAACACGGCTTGAAACGTGACGGCAAAGTGGTCATCAGCAATTTTGGCTCTTTTCACTTAAAAACGGCGCTTCCCGTAACGCGGCGCAACCCCAAAACAGGGGAAAAAGTGCAAGTGCCGGCTAAAAAAAAGGTGCGCTTTAAGCCCTCTGCCAATTTGCTTAGCAAATAAAAAGACCCCGGGCTTTCCCGAGGTTTTTTATTTTCTAAACAGACAGGCTTTGTATGGACCAATTCCGCTAAGGACAAAGTAAAAGCGGTATTGAGGCCTTGATAAGTGCGGTATTTTAAGTTATTCCAATCAATTTATTTTAAAATCTCTCTGCATTTTCAAACAAGAATAAACGACTCCGATATATCACGCCAAAGACATGCTCCAGACACAAAAGACCCCGCCTAAGGCGGGGTCTTTGCAATGCAAGGTGTCTATTGTATTTGTTCCAATTCTATGGGAATGGTAGTCTTATCCACCGCAATCACCGTGTGCGTATTGATTTTATCCTGCAAGTCAAACACATTGACCCGGTAAGTAATATGCAGTTTGCCGTCTTTTACTTCCGCAGAATCAATTTCAAACACATTATCGGGCAAATTGCTTTGGGACTCCAACCCCACCAACATTTGCTTTTTAAAATTCATTTCCGGATATTTTCCCCGCGCACGCGTTTTAAAATCCTTATATTGCTGGGTATCCTCTATCAAAAAATACTGCACCGGAGCAGACACCAGGGTAATTTTGCTCTCCCGTTCCGGCAACGCAGAGATATCTTGGTTTAATAAAGCATTGTCTTCTTTTCCGGTTAAGCCCAGGTCGACGGCTTTGTCTTCTTCTTCAGAAGACTCTTCCCTCTCTATAGGCACCACCCCGGCGATATCTGACACATCGGTCAAAGCAATTTGGCTGGGCAAAGAAGCCCCGTCCTGGCGTGTAGCCTGCACCGAGTTTTCCGGCAACACAATCTCTTGGTTTAGACCATAGAGGGCCGCCGTTTCGGCGGCCGCCAAATCTTCCGGGGGGATATTGTCAAAAATACCCAGGGCTTCGCCGTCTTCGCTGTACAATTCTTCCACCTCGCCTTTTGGAGCGCGCCATTTAGGCAAAGACGTAAAGAACCAGCCGCCCGCCAAAAACAACACCAGCGCCGCCAATACCAGCGCTACAATTCTGATTTTATTTTGTGCCATATCCTTCCTTCTCATCATACGACGCCGTAATAACGGAGCGCAGCCCGCCGCGCGGCGTAAACACGCCGGTTACGGTGGCGCATTTGGGGTGGCAGGCTTTGACTACGTCGTCTAAAATTTTATTGGCGATATTCTCCATAAAAATACCCATGTCGCGGTACTCCAGCAAATAATACTTCAGGCTTTTCAGCTCCAAACACAACTCATTGGGAATATATTCTATGGTAATTACGCCAAAATCCGGCAAGCCCGTTTTAGGGCAGACGGAGGTAAACTCCGGCAGTTCTATTTTAATATGGTAATCCCGCTTATACTGGTTGGGCCAGCATTGGATTTGGGGCAAGACCGCGTCCGCATTTTTACGCGCATGGTCTGAAGTATATCCAAAATCAATATCCTGTGTTTTCATTTGACGTTTAATAACCTCGCAGAATTTAAAAATATCACAAAAACCCCGGCCAATATGCCGGCCGGCACCTGATACCACGCCCCCACAGAGGACGCCGGGGCAAACAGCACCCACCCCAACAACAATATATTGCACAGCAAGCCCAGCAATATATTGCCGCGTATGCGGGCAGAAAGTTTTTTATTAATAGAAAACAAATCCGTAATACTGCCCAAATCCGAACGTTTGATAATAACGTCCACCCAATTATTATAAACATTTTTACCGGAGGAAAACACGACCCCCGCGTCCGCGCGCAACAGCGCGGTAATATCGTTAAAGCCGTCTCCCACCATCACGGCTTTCTTGCCAAGTGCGCTGAAATTGCCCAAAATCTCCGCTTTCGTCTGCGGCAAAACGCCAAAGTTAAACTTGTCAACTCCCGCTTCCTTGGCTATGGCAGAAACAGAGGCTTCATTATCGCCGGACATTAAAATCACTTCTTTACCCATGGCTTTGAGCGCGCGCACCATATCCGCCGCCCCGGGGCGCAGTTTGTCATCTAACAACACATAGCCCAGATATTTGCCGTTTTTCGCTCCGCAAATAACCGCCTGCTCTCCAAAAGACTGCTGCGGCACCGGCACCCCCTGCTCGCGCAGCCATTCCGGGCGGCCCGCCAGCAAGATGCTTTTTCCAGATATGGCTTTTACGCCTAAACCGGGCAGTACATCAAAGCACAATAGTTTGCGGGTGGCAATTTTATGCTCCTGAGCATAAATATTGACGGCAGCGGCAAAAGGGCCGTCTACCAATTGCTCGGCAGAGGCCAGACATTCCAAAAGGTCTTTCTTATTTTTACCGTCTGCGGCATGCACGGAGGAAATGCGCAGCTCCCCATAGGTCAACGTGCCCGTTTTATCAAAAAACACGGCATCTGCCTGGGATAGCACCTCTAAAGCACCTAATTCCTGCAGTATAATTTTCCGCCGCCGCGCGCTCCAGCGCACACACAAAGCCGGAAACACAGCCGCAAAGAAAAAAGAAAGCGGGCACGACAGCCCCATCACCAGCAAAAAAATCCCCACCGTATGCAGCGGGCGGCGGTAATCCCCCAGCCAATAAAAATAAACATATCCCGCCAACGCCAGCAAAACCGCCGCCAACAGCAGCCACAAAGCGTATTTATCCAGCGGGTCTTTGCGTACGCAGCGGCGCCGTTCGCTGTTTTTAATGGCATTAATAATACCGGCAATGACAGATTCCGCCAAGCCCTTTTTTACCCGCACCATAATTTCCGCTCTTTTATTCAGCGTACCGGCATAGACGCGGCTGCCCAAGGTTTTGGCGGTAGGCAGCATATTGCCGGTAATTAAACTTTCATCTATGGCGGTGTCGCCTTTGGCTATTTCCCCTTCGCAAGGGATTCTCTCTCCGGCTTTGACGCGGATAATGTCGCCCTCTTTTAGTTCGCGCGCAAATACCATCATCTCCCGCCGGCCCTGCATCAGCCGCCCGGATTTAGGCAGAAAATCGTCCAGTTTTTTGATGAACACTTTGGTCCGCTCTTTACTTCGCGCGGCGCGGGAACAGGTCCACAAATACAGTACAATTACCGAAGAAAGCGCAATATACAAATCCGGCGCATTGCCCGCCAAAGGGCTTAAGAGAAAAGTTTTGGACACCCCATAACAAAACGCCGCCAACACGCAGGTGCACGCCAAGACGGAAAGTGTCACGCGGAAGTTTTCCAAATCCCGCCACGCATTTTTAAACATCACATCGGCACAAAAAAGCAGATTGAGCAACACCAACACAAATACGCCCGAAGCGGAACTGCGCAAAGCCAGCAAATAACTGACCATCACTAAAAAGCAGACGGACAAAAAGAACCTGTAGGAATAGGCTTTGACAGGCACAGACAGAGCCGCCACTTCTCCGGCGGCACTTTTATGGGAAGACATGGAATTTATCTCTGGTTCTGTAAATCAAAAAAACGACCGGCCACAACCCGTTTGCGCCCTTCTTCAGTTGTCATCAGGCGGATTTTACCCTGGTAGCGCAAAGCGCGCTGCGGATCTAAGCGGCGGGCAGCCAAATAATGCTGCGTTGCTTCCACCGGCGACTCTAAGGCCAGCATATCCCCCAACATTTCATAGGCAGGGGCATAGGTAGGAGCCAAAAGCTTGGCCCGCTCCGCATAAGCAATAGCATTATCGGTATCGCCTTTATTAAACAAAAGCTCCGCCGCGTAAAAATAGGGCATCGCATAATCGGGTTTTAAAGCAATCGCCTGTTGGAAATCGTTCATGGCGTTTTGGTAATACTCCATCTTCATAAACGCACGCCCTCTCTCCAAATACGGACGGGGATTTTGCGGCTGCATTTCCATCAATTGGCTGAAATCCTCCGCCGCTTGTTGGTAATATCCCGCCGCAAACAAAGCCAAACCGCGGTTCAAATACAACAAGGGAGCATTTGGATTTAATTCTTCCGCCTTGGCAAAATCTACCAGCGCGGCCCCTATCTGATTACTGCGGCTTTTGGCTACCCCCTGGTTTACAAGCGCCATAAAATAGGTGGGACGCAGCTCTAAGGCTTGGTTTAAATTAACAATAGCGTCTTGATATTTTCCTTGATCTATATATAAAGCGCCCAAATTGTTATAAATTTCCGGCCGGCGGTAATTTAAGCGAATGGTATTTAAATAATCTCTCTCAGCAGCTATACGGTTTTTTTCCAGTTCTTCCGCATCTTTATATTCCAAACGTTCATAGGCCAAAGCGCGGCTGGCATAGGCGGCATAATTGTCAGGATTATTCTTAATAATGGTGGAATAATAGCGGATTGCTTTTTCAAACTCTCCTTTGTCTGCGGCTATTTGAGCCTTGCGGAATAAAGAAGCCTCACTTCCTCCGCACGCCGCTAATACTAACGCTGATAATGCTACGAGCCAAATTTTTTTCATTTTTCCTCCCTCTGCGGCTTTTTGCCTATCCCTAAAAGAGCCAGGGCCAACATCACACCGCCCACGGTAATGAAACTGTCGGCCGCGTTAAAAACGGGCCAAACCCTTAAATCTATAAAGTCTACAACAAAACCTAAGGTTATTCTATCATAAAGATTGCCCAATGCACCGCCTAAAATAAATACCAGCCCCCATTTAACCAGCGGCCCGTAACCGCAGAGCTCTCTCCAGCTTTTGATTAAATAAGCCAAAATTACCAGCGTAATCAGTATCAGCAGCAGGTTCCCCCCCTGCATCATACCAAAAGCCGCGCCGGTGTTTTGCACATAACGCAAATGCAAAAACGGCGCGACTATAATATCTTGGTTTGATAAAAACTCCAGCGTCAGGCGTTTGCTCAGCCGGTCTACTGCCAACAGAACAAGCAACACCACCCATACCGGGCGGTTGCCACGCAGCCAAGCCAAAATACGCTCCCACACGTTACGCAACGGGTTGCTCCTCCGCTATAGAGATACCTTCCCGCTGCAGCACTTCAGCGCAGCGGTCGCACAAATCGCTGTGCGCGCGGCCGCTTTGGCCCACTTCTTTTTTCCACTGCCAGCAGCGGGCGCATTTTTGCCCTTCGGCGTGCTGTACGACAATTTCCAGCGGCAGTGTGCCTTCTTCTACAGACACGGCAGACACAATGAAAATCTCCGGCCACAACGCGGCATTTTCGGTTAAAAACTGGCGCGTTTTATCGTCATTAGTTTTAAAGATGACCTGCGCTTCCAAAGAAGAGCCAATGACCCCTTTTTGGCGCGTTTCTTCCAAGGCTTTTTGCACGTCCTCGCGGATTTGGCGGATTTTGCCCCACTTCTCTTCCAGCGCTTTATCAGCCGTCAAAGAAGCGTGCTGCGGCATATCCGAGAGGAAAATGCTCTTGGGCAGATTTTTTCCGGCGGGGATTTTTAAGAGTTCCTGCCAGGCCTCTTCACAGGTAAAGCACAGCACCGGCGCCGTCAGCTGTAAAAGCGTACGCACTATTTCGCACAACGCCGTCTGCGCGCTGCGCCGCGCCGGGGAAGAAGCCCCCAGCGTATAGAGGCGGTCTTTGGAGGCGTCTAAGAGGAAAGAGGACAAATCCAAAATACAAAAGTCCGTAATGGCGCGCATGGCGCGGCGGAAGTTGAACTCTTCATATCCGGCGCGCACTTCGGCAACCAGTTTATCCAAGCGGCCCAGCATGTAGCGGTCCATTTCCGCCAGTTTATCGGCGGCGACGGCATGTTTTTCCGGCTCAAAGTCCGAGAGGTTACCCAGCGCATAGCGAATGGTGTTGCGCAGTTTGCGGTAGGTGTCCACCGGTCCGCCCAAAATTTCATCGGAAATGCGCACATCGCCCTGGTAGTCGGAAAACGCCACCCACAGGCGCAGAATATCGGCGCCGTATTTATTGATGACGTCTTGCGGGTCTACGCTGTTGCCCAAAGACTTGTGCATCGGGCGGCCCTGCTGGTCCAGCACCATGCCGTGCGTTAATATGGTTTTAAACGGAGCGGTGCCTTCCAGCGTATAAGAGGGGATATAAGAGCTTTGGAACCAGCCGCGGTGCTGGTCAGACCCTTCGGAATACACATCCGCCGGGAAATCCAGGCCGCGGTCTTTAAGTACCGCCGCCCAGGATACGCCGCTGTCCAGCCACACGTCCAAAATATCGGTTTCTTTTCTAAATTCCGTGCACCCGCAGGAACAATGATAACCCTGCGGCATGAGTTTTTCCACCGGGTCAGTAAACCAGAAGTCAGAGCCTTCTTTCATGGCGCGCTCCTTAATAAATTCAAAGAGCTTATGGTCCACCTGGGGTTTGCCGCATTTTTTGCAGTACAAAATCGTAACCGGGGTACCCCAGAAGCGCTGGCGGGACAGACACCAATCCGGCCGCAGGCCAATCATGGAGCGCATACGCTCCTGCCCGGCGGCGGGATAGAATTTGACATGGTCCAAATTTTTCATCAGTTTTTCACGCAGGCCGTCTTTGTCAATGCTCATAAACCACTGTTCCGTCGCGCGGAAAATAATGGGATTATGGCAGCGCCAGCAATGCGGATAGCTGTGGGTGATTTCCTGCTCTTTAATCAAGCTGCCCAGCTCATCCAATTTTTTTACCATCAGCGGGTTGGCTTTAAAAACGTGCATTCCTTCAAACACGCCTGCGTCTTTGGTGTAGCAGCCCTTTTCGTCCACGGGGCAGAATGTTTCCAAGCCCCATTGTTTGCCGGCGCGGAAGTCGTCCTCGCCGTGGCCCGGGGCAATATGCACAATACCCACACCGGCGTCCATGGTTACAAAATCCGTCCAAATAATGGGGTTTTGTTTTTGCGTCAGCGGATGATAGTATTTCAGCCCCACCAAATTTTCGCCGCGTACGGCAGACACTTTTTGGGCGGCAAGACCGGTGTTTTTCAAAAATTCTTCCGCCAGTTTGTCCGCCACCACATAATATTCCTGTGTGTTGGCGTCCTGCAAAACGGCGTAGTCTTCTTCTTTATTTACCGCCGCGGCCATATTGGAAGGAATGGTCCACGGAGTAGTGGTCCACACCCCTAAAGAAACGGGCTTGGTAAAATCCAAATCACCAAACACTTCGCGGGTCGGATTGACCAGTTTAAAACGCAGGTAAATGGAAGAGGAAGCCACATCTTTATATTCCGTTTCAGCGTCGGCCAAAGCCGTTTCGCAGTGGGAACACCAGGTAATGGTTTTCTGGCCTTTATAGACGTAGCCCTTTTCAATCAAATCCAAAAACACCGCGATGGTGATGCCTTCGTAGCGTTTGTCCATTGTAAGATACGGGGTATCCCATTCGCCCTGTACGCCCAAGCGTTTAAAGCCCTGGCGCTGCAAGTCAATAAATTTGGCGGCAAAAGCACGCGCTTTTTTGCGGAATTCCGGCACGTCAGTCACGTGTTTTTTGTCTATTTTCAGCTCTTTCATCAGGGCTTGCTCAATAGGCAGGCCATGGCAGTCCCACCCCGGCACATACGGCGTATAAAAGCCCATCAGCGCGCGGCTTTTTAAAATAATATCCTTAATGGTCTTATCCAATGCGTGCCCAATATGAATTTGCCCGTTGGCATACGGGGGCCCGTCGTGCAAGACAAAATGTTTGCCCGCTTCGTTTTTCTTTAAAATAGCTTCGTAGAGGTTAATCTCTTTCCAGAAATCCAAAATTTTAGGTTCTTTTTGCGCAAGACCTGCACGCATAGGAAAATCCGTTTTGGGCAGCAAAACGGTGGAAGAATATTTATTTTTAGCCATGGTTCACTCTCTTATATAAGGATATATTTTATTATACGAAATATAGAGAAGCTCTGACAGGTAGCCCTCCCGCTTTATCTAAG
>CALVFA010000034.1 GCA_944326725.1 uncultured Elusimicrobiales bacterium
GCTGTTCTACCCCCGCTACCCGCGTGTTGTCCTGCACCGCTTCATACGAGGTAAGCCCCGCACGCACACGACGCGCTTTAACGCTTTCAAGCGCCTGCCCATACGAAGGCGCTATGCTTGTAAATAAAATGGAAAGACTTAATATGGTAGATAGAATTTTTTTCATAAGTAACTCTTATATATATTTTCTTCCTTTGTGACAGATAAAAAAAGGGCCAAAAGTCCTATTTTTTTTAAACTTTTGGCCCTATATATAACAGCTCTAAAATATATCTTAAAGACAAATACAACAGAAACAAATTTTTTGGGTAAGTCAGAACTTATAGGAAAATACGGATAAGGAAAGCGGAAAGTGGAAAAAAGAAACCCACGTCTGCCAGGCAGGATTTCTTTCTCTGTCGGCAGACCAGAACGCAGCCAAAGATTTGTTGCGTAGGTCATAAATCTCCTTTTAACCATCTCCAAAGATATTATAGAAAAAGCGAAGGGCTTGATACAAATAAAAAAAGACCCACCTCAAGGTAGGTCTAAAGTCCTATTGTTAGACGGTAAAATTAAAAAATAACGACAGAAGGAAACTTCTTTTTCAGCGCCTGAGCCACCGCTTGAGGCACCCACTTGGCAGGCAAACGGCCCGCCGCACAAGCGGCCTTAACGGCAGAGGAGCTGACATCTTGGCAAGAGAGCTCACAAGGAAGCAACACCGTCTGCAACTCAGGATAAAAAACGCGGCTCAGACGATGATTTTCCAGTTCATAGTCCGTATCACGCCCGTTGCGCACGCCACGCACACAACAAGTAATTGCGTGCTGACGCATATAATCCGCCAACAGGCCCTCATATGCTTCCACGCACACTCCCTGCAGCCCCGTCTCCTGCAGAGTGTTTTTTATCAAATCCAATCTCTCCTCTACAGAAAACAAAGGGGTCTTGTCCGGATTTATCAGCAATAGAACAATGACCTCGTCAAACAGCGTCAACGCCGTGCGGACTACAGACAAATGCCCGCTGGTAAACGGGTCAAAGGTGCCTTGATAAACCGCCGTTCTTTTCATTGTGTTTGTTTCTCCATTGGGAATGACTTTATATTATGGTATCATAAATTAATGAACAAAAACCCGCTTAACAATGAGATTTACTATAAACGCACCCGGCAGCAAACCCCGGACGTGCGCGGCGAGTACTTCCGCGATCAGACCAAAATCATCCACTCGCTGCCTTTTCGGCGTTTAAAACACAAAACGCAGGTGTTTTTTGCCCCGGACAACGACCATATCTGCACCCGTATAGAACACGTACTGCATGTGGCCACCATTGCCGCCGCTATTTGCCGCGGGCTCAACCAAAGCGGAAACTGGAATTTAGACCAGGACTTAGCCTATGCCATAGGCTTAGGGCACGATATAGGGCATGCTCCGTTCGGACATGAAGGGGAGCGGGCTCTAGCCGCCTGTAATGCACCCAAGCCCTTTTTACATGAAGTCAACAGCTACCGGGTGGTGGAGTATTTAGCCAACTACGGGGAAGGGCTGAATTTGACTTATGCTGTCAAAGACGGCATTCTCTGCCACTGCGGAGAGGACTTTGCCACTACGCAGCTGCGCCCGGCCCAGGTGCCCAATGATTTGGACGCCATACAGAGCCGGCGCTGTTTGCCCACCACCTATGAAGGGTGCATTGTGCGCGTGGCGGACAAAATCGCCTATTTGGGCCGCGATATTGAAGACGCGGTAAAAGCAGGGCTCATTACCACAGAAGACATTCCGGAAATTGTGCAAAAGGAAATTGGCACCTCCAACGGGGAAATCATTAACACGCTTACGCTGGATTTAATCAACCATTCCAAAGACAAAGATTATATCGGTTTTTCTCCGGAGAAAACGGCTATTGTATCCGAGCTTAAAAAATTTAATTATGAGCGCATTTACCACAATGAGCAAATGCGCCAGCGTAAAGAAACCATAGATAAATGTATTGCAGATTTATTTGATTATTTCCGTTCTATTTTTGCGCGCTATCAGTTTGACTATGCCGCATACGAACGGGAAGGCAAACAGACCGCCACCAGCTTTGCCAATTATATGGCCTCTATGACGCTTGCTTATCATGAAGACCCAGCATTGTGCGACCAAATCATTACTGATTATATTGCCGGAATGACGGACTCTTATGCACTCAGCGTAATGGAAGACGTGATATTGCCCAACTCTATTAAATTCTTCAGCTGATTAGCATTCTAAAAATCAATTTCATAACAGAGATTGCCCCAGTAACCGGTAATTAAGGTCTTAGAAGAGGATAAGTTTTTGCACCATTTATCCCCATAGCTGTCTCCGCTGCTGGGGCAGCAATACAAACCCAATTCTTTTAACCCAGAGGAAGCGGACGGTTTATCCAATAACAATCCGACATGCATTAACATACCACTCTGTTTTAACCGCCACCCGGCATAGGCCATGCCGCTTCCCGTAGAAATAGTATACTCTCCTACTTTTAAAGCACTGTGGCAGCGGAACGAAGTGTCGGGGCAAGGCCCTTCTTCTCCCGTTTCCGTACAATAGCTGTATCCACCGCTTTTGCCAATAGCTAACAAATAGCGGCTCAAATCCATACAAGACCGGTCTCCCCCTTGTAGGAGAAACATTTTTCGTCCTTCTTTAATCGCTCGGAACCACGGAATTAGCTTCACAAATTTTGCTTTTTCTACCGCCATTTCATAGCGGGGCCAGGCAATGGCAGCCAAAATAGCAATAATTAATACCACAACCAAAAGTTCTATCAGCGTAAACCCGTCATTTTTACCTTGTGAGCGTTTTTTTTGTTTTTGAATAATTTTTTGATACTTTTTGTTCATAAACAAAATGTATAAAAAAAAAAAAACAAAGCAGGCCATTATAACTGGCCTTGCCAGCAGACCCCGTTTTAACAGAAACAAAAAATAGACATCAAAAAGGCCCCGCGTCATGGGGGCCTTTTCCTCTAAAAATTTTATTTTTTAAGCGTATTACCGGATTAAAAACGGAGCGGCCCGGCCTATCATGTTCCGCACGGAATACATGGCCGCTTTTTCCCGGCTTCCTTCCGGCGCCGAGCGCCACAGTGCATCCGCCCGCTGCCACATGGTCTGCCCGCCTGCACTGCATTCTTGAACTAATGCATTTCTTTTTATTTCCGCTACCATCAGATTAACACCAGAAGAGTTAAGTTCCTTGGTTACAGCTCTCATTTTTTGTCTAAGAGCGGAATTGGGAAATTCTTTTACAAAAATAGAGGCTCTGTTGTACGTCAGCAAAGACATCCAAGGAGTTTCCCCAGCATTATTTTTTTGAGCAAGCAGCTCATCTCTTTGGTTATGGGCCATCACATTCAAAAACTCAAATGTTTGCCAGGTGGACGCCAAATGAAAAACATTGTTGCCGTGTTTATCCTGTTGTTTTAAAACGGAGTAATACAAACCGTGGTCATAGGCAAAATGACGGGCTGCTCCTTCCCGGTTAAACAAACGACGCAACCCTCCCAAATCTCCCTGTCGGGCAAGACGAATGATTTCCGGCTCATCGGTTATCTGCTGTGCCTGATGGGATGGGACTGATTGGCGTGCATAGGCTTTGTTTTTTTGCGCCCACGCACCAGTGCTCATCATTAAAATACAACTTATGGTGACTACCAATTTGTTCATATCCGCCTCTTAATTATAAGATATCGGTTTTTTCATATATAGAAAAGGGCCTTAAGACCCAACAACAAGCGAAACAAAGGCCTACATGTTTTTAGGTACTGACGACAAAAGCATAAAAAAACCCCGGGTAATAACCGGGGTCTAAATGGAGCGGGCGAAGGGAATCGAACCCTCGTCTCAACCTTGGCAAGGTCGTGTTCTACCATTGAACCACGCCCGCATAAATCTTTGCCGTAATAAAATTATAGCAAATTTTATTTTAAAAGTGTAGCGGCTATGTTTTTAAGGTAGGTGTTCTCTTGCACCGCTTTACGCACATGTGGGTTTTGTTTCAAGGCCGCTAAGGCCGGGCTGCTGTTAATAAGCTTGGCGGCTTCTGCCGGGTTATCGCGGTAATACTTAACCGCCTTGCTAATAAGCATATAAGAAAACAAACGGCTGCCCGCCAGGGCATTTACTAACTGCTCGGAAGCCAACACCTGTTTGACTGTTTCATCTCCAAAAAAAGCATTCAGTTTATTTTGGTCAGCGGCCGCTTTAGCCAAAGCCTGCGGATCGGAAAGCAGCGGGGCTACGTCCGGACGGGCGATAAACGCTTTAGCCGTCGTATCTTGGTTAAATAGATAGCGCAGCAAATCCGGGTCGTCTATATTAGAAGAAACATTGATGGAAAGAGCAAACGGCGCCTCCCCGATAATCTCATAATTACGCGGCGTCAGTGCCCGGTAATTATAACGGCTGACAACGGGCAAAGTGCTGCCCAGTTCGCGCACATTGACGTTGCGGTCTTGTCCTTCAGAAATCTGCACATAGCGCCGCCCAGCCGTAGGGTTAAAAGCAGCGTCCACCACCAAACCTTTGAGCACCGCCGGGTCTAATGCCGCAGTAATATTATCCGCTTTTTTGCTGGAAGACAGAATGAACAACAAAGTAATAAGAACCAAAATGAACACGCCCCCGCCTGCCCACATCATCAGCCGGTCTGAAGAGAGAGCAGCCGGTTTTTCTTTGGGCGGTTCTTGCGCCGCCGGAATATTTTTTTTACGAAATTTTTGGGGATTACGCAAAAGCGCCATCAGTTTCTCTTTGTTCATAACGATATTGTAACAAATAAATCTATAAATCGCGCAAGAGCAAAACTTGGGCCGGCGGTATCGGATTTGCTATATTTTAAATATGAAATCCTATACCGAGTATCTTACTATTTGCACAGACAGCCGCTACGACATCGTCAACATTACTGCGCAGGTGGAACGCGCCCTGCAAAAAAGCGGCATACAGGAAGGGTTGTGTCTGGTCAATTCCATGCACATTACTTCTTCGGTCTTTATTAATGACAATGAGTCCGGCCTGCACGCCGATTTCTTAAAATGGACCGAAAAACTGGCCCCTTACGGCCTAGATAAATACCAGCATAATCTGACCGGAGAAGATAATGGCGACGCCCATTTAAAACGCACCCTGCTGGGGCGGGAAGTGGTCGTAGCGGTTACCCAAGGGCGGCTGGACTTTGGTCCCTGGGAAACAATCTTCTACGGTGAATTTGACGGACAAAGAAACAAACGCATTTTAATTAAAATTATTGGGGAATGATATGAAAAAAACTATTTTTTACCACGACACCGACTGCGGCAATGTAGTCTACTACGCCAACTACTTAAAATTTTTTGAAGAGGCCCGCACTTTATATATGGCGGAAAAAGGCTTCTCCGTGCCCGCACTGATACAACAAGGGAAATACTTTGTAGTGGCCCGGCAGGAAGTGGAATACAAATTCCCGGTGCGCTACGCTGACGTAATAGATGTAAGCACCAAAGTGTTGGAAATTTCCGACATTAAAATTGTATTTGAAAACATTATTACCAACCAAAACGGCCGCCTGTGCACCAAAGGCAAAACCACACTGGTATGTGTGGACGCCTCCGGCGTGCCTACCTCTATGGGAACGGAAGTGAAAAACGCCATGACGCTGTAAACCAGCCATGCAGGGGCGTCCAGTTAACTATGTAAACCGATTCCTGGCAAGCTCATCTTATCCTAGCTACAAAAAAGCCGCCCCAAAAGGGTGGCTTTATCAATCACAAAAACTATTCTATTCCTAAAACGGGCTTTACAACAGAACAAAAACTATTCCCTCCTAAATCAGAGCACGACTTTTCCACTTCGCCAGAGTATTTTAATTTATATGACACGGTATACTTATAGTTTACTGGAGAAGGTTGCCCGCCGACCATGCTGACATCAGCCCGGGAGCAACTTAATTGCCCCAAAGCCCCAGAGGTAGAAGTAATATAACAAATAAATTCATCCGTCCATATACTGCCGGCTGAATGATTAGGAAAGGAGATACTTAACGCATCCGGAGAAACATACTGATAAACCCCGGAGGTATTTGCAGGAGGGTTTTCTAAAGCATACAATTTCATTGCTTCTACCCAGCTCTTCGTCAAAAGAGCCAGTTCCGATGCACGGCTTTTTTCCACTGTTTTAGTATATTGAGGCAAAGCAATAGCCGATAAAATACCGATAATTAACACCACTACCAACAACTCTATTAGCGTAAAACCCTTTTTCATTTTTTCTCCTCTTAAGCTTTTAATTTTTTTCACAGAACACGCTGTCCTTTTTTATTTATTATATATAAATTGACTGCCGCTAATTCCAACAAAAACTTTCCCCCTCTACACCGTTTTATATATAATAAAGCTTTATTCAAAATACCCTTTCAACTATACTAAACAACCAAGAGGCCTTATGCAAGCAAGAACCGCTGAAGAAAAACAGAAAATAAAACAAATTTTGGAGCTGACCCAGAAAAACGGCATTCAAATCATTAAACTGTGGTTTGTGGATATTTTGGGCAATTTAAAATCGCTCTCTCTTTCCCACCGGGAATTTGAATACGCCATGAACGAAGGCATGGGCTTTGACGGCTCTTCGGTGGAAGGGTTTGCCCGTATTTACGAGTCTGACCTGGTGGCCCTGCCGGATTTGGACACGTTTCAAATGTTCCCGCCGGAGCTGACTGGCGCACCCATTGCCCGCTTTTTCTGCGACATTAAAAACACCGAAGGGGAGCAGTTTGAAGGAGACCCGCGCTATATCCTGAAAAAGAATTTAGCTGCCATGCGCAAAGCCGGCTTTGACGCGTTTATGGTGGGGCCGGAGCTGGAATATTTTTATTTCAAAGACAATAAACACCCCGAAACGCTGGATTTTGGCGGCTATTTTGACACCATTCCATTAGACTCCTCTTACGCGGTGCGCCGCCAAACCATGCTGATGCTGGAAAAGCTGGGCATTCATGTGGAATACTCCCACCACGAGGTGGCCCCCTCCCAGCATGAAATAGACCTGCGCTACGACGAAGCCATGAAAATGGCCGACCAGGTAATTACCTACAAAACCGTCGTCAAACAAATCGCCGCCGCCAACGGCGTCTACGCCACATTTATGCCTAAGCCTATCACCGGCATCAACGGCAGCGGCATGCATGTGCACCAGTCGCTTTTCTATAAAGGCGAAAATAAATTTTACGACGCCAAAGACCCGCTTTTCCTCTCCGCCACCGCGCGGCACTATATTGCGGGCATTTTGGCCCACGTCAAAGAAATCTGCTCCGTTACCAACCAGTGGGTCAATTCCTACAAACGCCTGGTGCCCGGTTATGAAGCCCCCTCTTATATTGCCTGGGGGCGCAAAAACCGCAGCGCGCTGGTGCGCATTCCGCAGGCCAAAGAAGGCAAGCCCAATGCCACCCGCCTGGAGTGCCGCTTCCCGGACCCGGCCTGCAACCCCTACTTGGCCTTTGCGGTCATGCTGGGCGCGGGCTTAGACGGCATAGAGAAAAAACTGCCCGCACCGGAAATGACGGAAGAAAACATTTTCCACATGGACGCGGCCGAAAGAGAACGCCGCGGCATTGGCACGCTGCCGGCCTATTTGTATGAAGCCGTCAATGAAACGCGCCATTCGGAGCTGGTCAAAAAAATCTTGGGCGAGCATACGTTTGAAAAATTCATCGCCAACAAAGACATTGAATGGGACCTCTACCGCACGCACGTTTCCAGCTATGAGTTGGAGAAATACCTCTCCGTGCTCTAAGCGCAACAGACCGCCTGTTCACTAGGCTTGGCATACCCGCCCGGACTAAAGCAATAGTGCATGACGCCCAACAGCGGCTGTTTGCGCTTGACTCTTGCATTTCGCCGCCGGCCGCTCTTTTTCCACGCTCTCTGCGCAACAAATCCATTTCCTGCCCTGCCCCGCTTCTGCAAGCGGGGCTTTTTGCACAAAATCTAACAAACATTGTTATATTTTGTCCCCCAACCCTTAATAATAAAGTAAAATATAGTTACTTATGACCTTACAGCAATTTAAAGAACTTTGCGCCCAAATTGAGCGCGAATATACCGACAAAATCGCCTCTGCGGCCGACCTAAACGCCGTAGAAGAGCTGCGCGTAGCCTCTTTGGGGCGCAAAGGCGCGCTGACTGAGCTGTTGAAAAATCTGAAAGATTTTTCCATTGAAGAAAAGAAAGAAGCCGGCCCGCGGGGCAACGCTTTAAAAGCCGCGCTTACCCAAGCTTTGGAAGAAAAAACCGCCGCGCTTTCCGCCCAGGCTTTAAATGAAGAGTTAAACCGCGTGAACCTGGATTTGACGCTGCCCGCCCGCCCGGCGGCCCAGGGAAGACGCCACCCCCTTTCTATTGCGCAAAAACGCATGACCGATATTCTCTCTAAGCTCGGTTTTACCTGGGCCGAAGGGCCTTGGGTGGAAGATGAAAAGCATAACTTTGATATGCTTAACATTCCCAAACACCACCCGGCGCGCGACGCGCAGGACACCTTTTTTGCCGAAACCGGCTCCCCGCTTTCTTTAGTACTGCGCACCCATACTTCCAACGTGCAGAGCCGCTTTATGGAAAAGCACAAACCGCCCATACGCATTATGGCGCCGGGCCGCGTGTTTCGCAACGACAGCCTAGACGCCACCCACAGCCCCGTATTCCACCAAATTGAAGGGCTGTATGTGGACAAAAACGTCAGTATGGCCGATTTAAAGCGGGACCTGACCGCCTTTATGAAAGGCTTATTAGGAGACAAGACGGAAATCCGCTTCCGCCCTTCGTTCTTCCCCTTTACAGAGCCCAGCGCAGAAGTGGACGTCAAATGCGTTTTCTGCGGCGGCAAAGGCTGCAACATTTGCAAAGGCACCGGCTGGATAGAAATGCTCGGCTCCGGCGTGGTCAACCCGCATGTGCTTAAAAACTGCGGCATAGACCCGGAGGTCTACAGCGGCTACGCCTTTGGTATGGGCGTGGAACGCCTGGCCATGATGATGATGGACATCAACGATATCCGCACGTTTTACGAAAACGACCTGCGCATTTTAAACCAGTTTTAAGGACAGAGTATGAAGATATTACAAAGTTGGCTACGGGATTTTATTGATATAGACTTAACGCCGGAAGAACTGGCGCAGAAATTTACGCAGCTGGGTATAGAGGTAGCCTCAGTAGAGAAAAAGGGCGCTGATTTTGAGGGCGTTACCGTGGCGCAAATTACCCATATTGAAGACCACCCCAATTCCGACCACCTGCACTTGGTGGACCTGGACTTGGGCAACGGCAAAAGCCAGCGCGTAGTATGCGGCGCGCCCAATGTGGCGGTAGGGCAGAAAGTGCCGCTGGCCCATGTGGGGGCGCGGCTGGGCAAAGTGGTGCTGACTCCGGCCAAAATACGCGGCGTTGTAAGCGAGGGAATGATTTGCTCTTCCGATGAGCTGGGGCTGACCAACACCCGCGCGCGCGGCATTTTGGTGCTGGATGAAAACATTCCGCTGGGCACCGATGTGCGCACCCTCTACGGCAAAGCCGACGCTTTGTTTGACCTGGAAATTACCTCCAACCGCCCGGACCTGCTGTCCCATTTAGGGGTGGCGCGCGAACTGGCGGTACTGCTGAACAAACCCATCAAAATGCCAACGCCCCAAGAATTTGCCGGCGAAGGCGAAAGCCTGCAGGTGGACATACGCGCCCCGCAGGGCTGCCAGCGCTATACCTCCCGTTTAATACGCGGGGTAAAAAATGCCGAGTCGCCGGATTTTATTAAAGAAAGACTCAGCGCCATGGGGCTCAACCCCAAAAACGCGCTGGTGGACGTGACCAACTATGTCATGTTTGAGCTGGGCCAGCCGCTGCACGCGTTTGACCGCAACGAAATTGACGGCGATACCGTGGTAGTACGCTGGGCCGAAAAAGGCGAAAAATTCACCCTTTTGGACGGGCGCGAACTGACGCTGGACGAACAGGCGCTGATGATTGGCGATGAACACAAAGCCACCGCGCTGGCCGGCATTATGGGCGGGCAAAATTCCGGCATTAAAGACGACACAACCGACATTTTTATTGAGTCTGCCTACTTTGACGCACCGGTAACCAACAAAACCTCTAAAAAATACGCCGTTTCTTCCGACTCGTCCCAACGCTTTGAGCGCGGGGCCGATATTGGCATGACGGAACTGGCCTTAAAACGCGCCACAGAGCTGTTTGTAGCCGCCTGCGGCGGCACGCCCAGCCAAATACGCGACGTATATCCGCAGCCATATCAAAACCCGGTGGTTTCTTTTACCCCGGCGCAGATTAACGGCATTTTGGGCGCAGACATTGAAGAGGCCAAACTCAAAGATATTTTTGCGCGCCTGGCCTTGCATTTTGACGCTTCAGGCGACCACTGGACCTTCCAAGCCCCCACCCACCGGCGCGATTTAAACCACCGCTGGGACCTGGCTGAAGAAGCGGCCCGCTTTGCCGGGTTTGACTGCATACCGGCTGGGGAGTCACGCGCGTTTGTCGGCTTTAGCGAAAACCCCAAAGGCGCGGATCTGCTAGAAATTTTCAGCCAAAAGCTGGCCGGGCTGGGTTTTTATGAATGCAAAAATATTGACTTTTTAGGGGAAAAAGAACTCAAAGACTTTGGCTTTGCCCCTAAAAACGCCGTCAAAATTAAAAACGCTATGGCCAAGGGCTGGGATTATCTGCGCCCGACGCTGCTGCCTGCTTTGCTTAAAAACATTTCCTTTAACCAAAGCCGCGGCAACCACGACTTGGCCTTATTTGAAGCCACGCGCACATTTGGCCTGATTAAGGGCTTCCCCGCCGAAGCCTACACCGTGGCCGGCGTGCAGTGCGGGCAGCTGGTGCAGACGCCGTTCTTTAAAGGCAAAGGCGAAAAGCCGGACTTTTATTTCTTAAAAGGCGTGATGCAGGATTTGCTGGGCGCTTTTGACGGGGTCAGTTTTGTCCCTTCCCAAGAAGCCCCGGTGTATATGCACCCCAAAATTTGTATGGATATTTTGGTCCATGGCAAAAAAACCGGCGTATTTGGCGCGGTGCACCCGCTGACGCTCAAGGCCTGTGATGTAAAAGAAAACGAAGTATGGGCTTTTGAGCTGTCTTTAAAGCCGCTTGAGAAAAATTTCTCTGCCCAACAGTTTAAACCCGCCAAAGCGGTGGCGGCTTTCCCGCCGTCTTTGCGTGATTTGTCTGTGCTGTTGGACAAAAGCGTGCCCTACGCCCAAATACAGAATGTATTGCAAAGTACCCCCCTGCCGGTAACGCTGCACTTTGATTTAATAGACCTCTACGAAGGGGAGCACCTGCCCGCAGGCAAAAAGAGCGTCACGTTTACGCTGGCGTTTTCCGCGCCGGACCGCACCTTAAAAGACGCCGAAACGGACGCCGCTTTTCAGGCGCTGCTTGAAAGTCTGCGCGCCAAAACCGGGGCGGAGCTGCGCTAGGATTTGGTATGCAGGAAAAACTCAAACAGCTGGAACTGTTGGTATCCCAAGCGGTGGCCCGCCTGCAAATGCAAGAGAGCCAAACAGCCGCTTTGCGCCAAAAAATCCGCCAGCAAGAGGAGCACCTGCAGCGTCTTAAAGAAAGCGAAAGCGAACTGAAAGCCTTGCGCGAGTGGAAGAAAAACGCCGTCAGCGTGCTCAAAAAATTAGAGGCGCGGCTGGACAAAGAAATCGCCCGCGCTCAAGAGCAGCAAAAAGAAGATTTATAAGAAAATATGGCAAAAAACACCGTTACCGTAGAAATCAAAGGCATTCCCATAGACGTGGAAATTAAAGACCTCGGCTATGTGGAGCTGGCGGATTTGGCGGCAAAAGTGGAGGCGGAAATGCGCCGCCTGCAAGACGAAGAGGACATCATAGACACCTTAAAGCAGGCGTTGACCGCCGCGCTGGAGTTTGCCGCGCAGGCTTATTTAAAAGGCCTGGCCGAAGGCGGCAAACAAAAAGAAGAAGAAGCGCGGGCAGACCAGCTGATTGCCAAACTGCAAAACGTGCTGAGTACGCCCGGGAAATAAACGCCCGGAGGTTTTTTATGCAAGATGATTTTATGCCGCTGGCCGCGCGCCAGGCGCCCAAAACCATAGAAGATTTTGCCGGCCAGCCCCATTTGCTGGGGCCGGGCAAAATGCTGCGCCGCCTGCTGGAAACGGACACCTTAAAATCGGCTGTCTTTTTCGGCCCGCCGGGCTGCGGCAAAACGGCTACCGCGCGCTATGTAGCCAGCCGCACGCAGGCGCATGTGGTGGAGCTTAACGCCGCAGCCGCCGGCGTGGCAGACCTTAAAAAAGTATTGTCAGAGGCCAAAGAGCGCGCCCGCACGCCTACCTTTGAGGAGCGGCGCACGCTGGTGATTTTAGACGAAATCCACCATTTCAACAAAACCCAGCAGGACGTGCTGCTGCCCAGCGTGGAACGCGGGGACATTATTTTAATCGGCATTACCACCGAAAACCCCTATTTTTACATTAACAATGCGCTTTTGTCGCGCTTTTCCGTTTTTGAATTTAAGCCGCTCTCAGACAAAGACCTGCGCAAAATTTTAGACCGCGCCGCGCAAAAAGAGCATGTGTCTTTGACCGAAGACGCTGCCCAGTATTTCATTACCCAGGCCAACGGCGACGGGCGCAAAATGCTAAACGCGCTGGAAATAGCCTCTTTGACTACAGAGCCCGACGAACACGGCCTCAAACCCGTCAACCTGACTATTGCCCAGGAATGCATACAAAAACGCCACCTCAACTACGACAAAAAAGGCGACGAACATTACGATATTATTTCCGCCTTTATCAAATCCATGCGCGGATCTGACCCTGACGCCGCCGTCTATTGGCTGGCGCGTATGTTAGAGAGCGGAGAGGACCCGCGCTTTATCGCGCGGCGCATTTTAATCTGCGCCAGCGAAGACGTAGGCCTGGCTGAGCCCGCCGCGCTGATGATAGCCCAAGCCGCTTTTAAAGCCGCCGAGGTGCTGGGTATGCCCGAGGTGCGCATTCCGCTGGCTCATGCGGCTATTTATGTGGCGTGCGCGCCCAAGAGCAATTCCGCCTATTTAGCCATAGACTCCGCTTTAAAAGAAGTGCGCGAAGGCCGCCTGCGCCGCGTGCCCGACCATTTGCGCTCCGGCATGAAGAATGTAGGCTACAAATACGCACACGATTTTCCCAACCATTATGTCAAACAGCAATATATGCCGGACCCGGTGCAGTTTTTCCATCCCACCCAGCAAGGCAAAGAGGCCCCGCTGGTGGAACGCTGGAGGAAAACCCGCGGCGAACTGCCCGCGCAGAACCCAAAACCTAAAACGGAAAAATAATTCCGCCTCATAAAAAATATGGAACCCGAAGCCCCGTTTAGAGGACAAGTTTTTACCGTCACCGCCATCACGCTGGCTATTAAACAGATGATGGAAGGGGTGTTCCGCGGGATTTTTGTAGAAGGGGAGGTGGGCCAATTGCGGGAGGCTGCCAGCGGACATTTGTATTTTAATTTAAAAGACCGCGAGGCTTTGCTTGCCGCTGTTATGTTTAAATGGGACGCGCGCAAAAACGGGCTGGATTTGCAAGAGGGCATGCAAGTACGCGTATTTGGGGATTTAACCTGCTACGCCAAACAAGGCAAATACCAAATAGCGGTCAAAAATGTAGAGGCCCTGCACAAAGGCAATTTATTTTTAGAATTTGAAAAACTCAAAAAGAAACTGCAGGCCGAAGGACTCTTTGACGAAAGCCGCAAGCGCCCTATCCCGGCGTTCCCGCGGCGCATTGGGGTCGTCACTTCCCCCACCGGGGCGGCTATACGCGATATTTTGTCCGTATTGCGGCGCAGAAGCCCCAATGTGGAAGTGATTTTGGCCCCGGCCCTGGTGCAAGGGGAAGAGGCCGCGGCGCAAATCGCCCAGGCGATTGCCGATTTAAACCGCCTAGACCCTGCGCCCGATGTGCTTTTGGTGGGCCGCGGCGGCGGCAGTATGGAAGATTTATGGGCGTTTAATGAAGAGCCCGTCGCGCGCGCCATTTATCAGAGCCAAATCCCGGTCATTTCCTGTGTGGGACATGAGATAGATTTTACAATAGCGGACTTTGTGGCGGACCTGCGCGCACCGACCCCTTCCGCCGCGGCGGAGCTGGTGGTGCAAAATGCAGAAGGGGTAACTGCCCATATCCAGCAACTGCAAAAACGACTCTTTCAGGCCGTCAGCCTGTTTTATGAGCGGGCCCAGGCGCGGCTGGATTTGGCGTTAAACAGCCGCTTTTTTAAACAGCCTCAATTACTGACGCAGGAGAAAGAACAACAGGTAGATGAGCTGACGCTGCGCTTAGAAGACGCTTTTGAGCAGCAGCTGCTGCGCCAGCAGACGCGGCTGGAGCTTTTAAGCCAAAAGCTGGCGGCCTTAAGCCCGTTTGCCGTATTGGGCCGCGGCTACAGCATTACGCGCAACGCGCAGGGACAGATTATTTCCCGCGTGGGCCAAACGCAGGAAAAAGAAATGATTTACGTGCAAGTAAAAGACGGCATGATACATGCGGAGGTCAAATGAAAAAAGGTTTTGAAAGCCAGTTAAACCGCCTGGAAGAAATCGTGGCTAAGCTGGAGGAAGAACAGACGGACTTGGACGCGTCTGTCAAACTTTTTGAAGAGGGCATTGCCCTGTCTAAAGAGCTGACAGAAAAACTGCAGGAAGTAAAATTTAAAGTCACCGCTTTAAAGAAAAAAGGCCAACAGCTTTTAAGCGAGCCTTTTGACGCACCCACCGAAACCAGCACCGAAACGGATAAATCCGATGGCGAATAAAAAACTGCGTTTGGATATGGCGCTGGTGGAACAGGGCTTTTTCCCAAGCCGCACCCGCGCGCAGGCCTCTATTATGGCGGGGGAAGTGCTGGTCAACGGCCAGCCAGACACCCGCGCCGACCGCACCATTTTGCCGCAAGACATCATTACTCTCAAAGAAAAGTCCTGCCCCTATGTGTCGCGCGGCGGGCTCAAACTGGCAGGCGCACTAAAAACTTGGAATATCTCCGTACAAGATAAAATATGCGTAGACATTGGCGTAGCCACCGGCGGATTTAGCGACTGTATGCTGCAAGCCGGCGCCAGCGAAGTGTACGGCGTAGACGTGGGCAAAGGCCAGCTGGCCAGCGAAATGCTGCGCTATAAAAACTTCCACTTTAAGCCGGAAACTAACGCCCGCTATATGACGGCGGACCTTTTTGAGCACGCCCCGCAGTTTGCCGCGGTGGACGTATCTTTTATTTCTTTAAAAATGATTATGGAGCCGCTGTTTAACGTGATGGCGCCGCAGGCGGAAATTGTGTTTTTGATTAAACCGCAGTTTGAGCTGACGCCCAAGCAAGTGCCGCACGGCATTGTAAAAACGGAAGAAAACCGCCAAGAGGCCATACGCCTGGTACAAACTTTCTTTGAAGAAAACTTAAAAGAAAAGTATGGCGGGCAGTCTTTGGGCCTGATAGAAAGCCCCATTAAAGGCACCCACGGCAATACCGAATATCTGTGGCATGTAAAACTCAATAAACCGGCCGACGCCAAGTAAACTTCCTATCAGATAGCCGGTGCCCACGCACCGACAAAGAATTCTGGCATTAAAAAACCCGCTTTTAAAAGCGGGGTTTTATTTAAGGCAAAGAGTAATAATTACAGCCCTGTCCGCCGTTGCAGCCGGCCGGCGTACCCGTCTGCAACAGTACACCGCCCAAACCTTTACAAAGCTTATTTCCCGGGCTATTATCCCCACCAGCAGTTGCGGCATAACAAGTATGTGCCGGATTTATATGAGAAGGATAATAATAGATATAAATCCGCTCCTGAACGGGATCGCGGCCTATATGAAAAGCGATGCTTCCCGAATTATAAAGATGATACTCTATATTATTTTTATCTTTTAATTGGCAAAGATCTCTATTTTCATAATTTAATATTTGAGCACAATTAAGCATTTTAATATCTAAATCTTCAAACTTTTGGGTATATGTGCCGTTTGCCATAAAATAGCGGTCCTGCGCGTCACGCAGACTTTTTAGCAAAGGCAGGGCGCGTGCCGTTTCCGCGCGCAGCACCATAAAACGGTATTGCGGATAGGCCACCGCCGCCAAAATACCGATAATCAATACC
Source organism: uncultured Elusimicrobiales bacterium (assembly GCA_944326725.1). Classification (GTDB taxonomy): domain Bacteria; phylum Elusimicrobiota; class Elusimicrobia; order Elusimicrobiales; family Elusimicrobiaceae; genus Avelusimicrobium. Next base: position 16,170 of record CALVFA010000034.1, read on the forward strand.
ACCACCAAAAGTTCTATTAGCGTAAAGCCGCCTATTTTGCTTTTAGCGGGGGTTTTTACATTAG